>NZ_JAESKF010000016.1:0-1324 GCF_017891975.1 Staphylococcus sp. GDY8P131P | reverse complement strand
GATAAAGTCCGTATAATTGTGTAAAAGTAAAAAGGCCATATAACAGTCCTTTTACGGTACAATGTTTTTAACGACAAAAACATACCCAGGAGGACTTTTACATGACCCAAGTACATTTTACACTGAAAAGCGAAGAGATTCAAAGCATTATTGAATATTCTGTAAAGGATGACGTTTCTAAAAATATTTTAACAACGGTATTTAATCAACTAATGGAAAATCAACGAACAGAATATATTCAAGCAAAAGAATATGAACGAACAGAAAACCGACAAAGTCAACGAAATGGCTATTATGAGCGCAGCTTTACGACACGTGTAGGCACGCTAGAATTAAAAGTACCCAGAACACGTGATGGCCATTTTTCACCCACAGTGTTTGAACGTTATCAACGAAACGAAAAAGCCCTCATGGCTTCAATGTTGGAAATGTATGTATCAGGCGTTTCAACTCGTAAAGTATCAAAAATTGTGGAAGAACTTTGTGGTAAATCCGTCTCTAAGTCCTTCGTTTCTAGCTTAACAGAACAGCTAGAACCTATGGTTAACGAGTGGCAGAATCGTTTATTATCAGAAAAAAATTATCCTTACTTAATGACCGATGTACTCTATATAAAAGTACGAGAAGAAAATCGAGTACTCTCAAAAAGCTGTCATATAGCGATTGGAATAACCAAAGATGGCGACCGTGAAATTATCGGCTTCATGATTCAAAGTGGCGAAAGCGAAGAGACCTGGACAACATTTTTTGAATACCTAAAAGAACGCGGTTTACAAGGTACGGAACTCGTTATTTCTGATGCGCACAAAGGATTAGTCTCTGCCATTAGAAAATCCTTCACCAACGTAAGTTGGCAAAGATGCCAAGTTCACTTCCTAAGAAATATCTTTACCACCATTCCTAAAAAAAATTCAAAATCTTTCAGAGAAGCTGTTAAAGGAATTTTTAAGTTCACAGATATTAACTTAGCGCGTGAGGCTAAAAATCGATTGATTCATGATTATATCGATCAACCAAAATATTCAAAAGCTTGCGCATCATTGGATGATGGATTCGAAGACGCCTTTCAATATACCGTACAAGGAAATTCCCACAATCGACTAAAGAGTACCAATCTAATTGAACGACTGAATCAAGAAGTACGCAGAAGAGAAAAGATTATTCGCATCTTCCCCAATCAAACATCAGCCAATCGCTTAATTGGAGCCGTTCTTATGGACCTACATGATGAATGGATTTATTCTTCAAGAAAATACATCAATTTTGATAAGTAGAAATGGTAAAAACATTGTATAGCATTTTACACAGGAGTCTGGACTTGACT
>NZ_JAESKF010000015.1:0-59196 GCF_017891975.1 Staphylococcus sp. GDY8P131P | reverse complement strand
CAGGAGTCTGGACTTGACTCAATGAAATGATTATTACAGTATGATAAGTTTAACTTGTAACACAAAACGTTAGCAATTTTCGACTTTATCGTATCATGTTGAACGGCATACAATACGGATATTTTGGTTTAAACTTAACTCATAAACAAGTTGAACCATCTTGATCACATAAATACTTAATTTTTAACCCGCTGGGATTCAACATTTCAAATACGAATTTGTCACCGCTTTATTAGACTTGGACTATTTTTTCAACATGCTTATACTAAATCTTTTCGGAGGCACAATAGTAAAACGCATGGAATCATTTCAATTTTTTAGAGCTCCGTTAGTCTTACCTCTTATTTAAACACAAAAAGCTATTGTTTAAGCTGTTAAATGACTTAAACAATAGCTTTTTATTAGTAACACTTTCATTTCAATGCGTAGACTTATTATTTTACTTCATTCGATTTAAAACTTCTTGTTGGATGGTTTTTAAAGCTTCACTGTATGCTTTATTTGTACTTTCTTGCGCATTTATAATTAATAAATCTAATAGTTCTGCGTTATTCTTTTTACTTACTTCATGTTCAAATTGATGTAAATGCTCTTCAGACGTTTTCGCATTTTGCTTTTCAATTTGATAATATTGATCAGCTCCCAAACCACCTTCTTCAATCATGACAGAAATACCACTTGAACGTGTTTCGTTTAAACGCTTGACTTTAATACGTTTATTATCCCGAATAACCATTGAAATCCCTCCTACTTAAATGCGCAATTGACTTATTTACAAGTATACTTAAATACATGATAATCCAATACATCTAATTACATTTGTTAACAGACTATCTGAGTACTACAAGGGGAGCAACGTCTCTTATTCATTACCATTAGTGATTATATATAGTGTAATATTACATTAAAAGAATAGCAATCTCTTTGCTCACTTAAAACTTTATATTTAATTAAAATTTTAAAAATAAAACGTCACAATTACACATGCAAAAGGTAATGATATTTAACAAAATATTCACAAAATTATATTTGCATCGACTTCTATTGTATTAAACTTAATTGTATAATCGATAATGATTATTATTCCCTTTCAAGAAAGAGTGAGTATGATGTTAAGTATTAATAGCGGAACATTAAAAAAGAACTACAAAATCAAAAATATTAAAATTAAAAATCAGCATATGCGCCATCGTTTAAATGCGCTTGGTTTAACCAATGGTACCAAATTAAAAATTAAACAAAGATGCTTATTTAAAGGACCTTGTATTTTAGAAGTAAATGGACAGTGTTTAAGTATTCGTGGTTATGATGCATGTCAGATTGAATTAGAGGCTTTAAATGAGTAACAACTATTGTATTTTAGGAAACCCAAATGTAGGTAAAACATCTTTGTTTAACGCACTTACTGGAACTTATGAATATGTAGGGAACTGGAGCGGAGTTACGGTAGAGAAGAAGGTAGGACGTCTTAAATCCCATATTGGAAACTTAGTCGATTTACCAGGTATTTATGAATTGTCACCGATATCTAAAGATGAAACGGTAGTGACAGATTACTTATTAAACAATGACTTTTCAGGCATGATTAATATCATAGATGCAAGCCAATTAAAACGTAATTTGTTACTTACAGTCCAACTTATGGAATTGGGTGCACCTTTAATTATTGGCTTAAATATGATTGACGTAGCTACTAAACGTGGTATTCATATTGACCAAAAAGCACTCATGAAAAAATTAAAACTGCCTTTATTACCTATTATTGCTAGAAACGGTAAAGGTACGCACCAATTACTAGATGCATTAAAAGGACATACACTATCGAGAAATAAACCATTGAAATTAAATTATGGTGAAAAAGTTGAATCTACAATTTCATCTATTGAAAAACATTTAGCAACTTGTCCAACCATTGAAAAAAGATTATTAAGATTCATATCGATACAATTTTTATTAGACAACCCAAAGATTTACGATTTTCTTGACGACGCTGTATTGGCAAAAATAAAACCATTACGCGGAAAATTGTCAGAAAAATTAAATAATTCAATTAGAGATGTCATCCAAAATACTCGAAATATTTATATAGATAATCTGTTAAAGGATACAGTTGAATATCCTAAAGAGGATAAACAATATTTTACTAACCGCGTTGATCGCATTTTAACAAATAAATATTTAGGCATCCCTATCTTTTTAGGAATTATGTGGCTTATTTTTCATATCACGTTTACTTGGGTCGGGACGCCCGTCTCTGATGCGCTAGATGAGTTTTTAGGTGGCTCATTTACAGATGCTGTATCCAACCTCATGGATAAAATCGGTATCGTTGATTTCTTACAGGATTTAATAACAGACGGTATTATAGCTGGTGTAGGTGCAGTACTTGTATTCGTACCACAGATTATGGTGCTTTTCTTCTTTATTTCACTTCTAGAAGACTCTGGTTATATGGCACGTATCGCAACGCTCATGGACCGTATTATGGAATACTTTGGTCTTAGCGGTAAATCTTTTATCCCTATGATTATTGGTTTTGGTTGTAATGTGCCTAGCATCATGGCCGCACGTAGTATTGAAAGTGAAAAAGAACGATTAACGACTATTTTAATCGCCCCATTTATGTCTTGTTCAGCCAGGTTACCAGTTTATGCACTATTTGTAGGTATATTTTTCGAAGCACATCAAGCGCTTATCGTACTGAGTCTTTATGTGCTAGGCATTGTTGTCGCATTATTAACAAGTGTATTACTAACTAAAACTGTGCTAAAAAATGATGATTCTATATTTATCATTGAATTGCCTACTTACCGACTGCCATCTATTAAGACACTGTGGAGAAGTACTTGGGAGAAAGCTAAAGGTTTTGTTAAAAAGGCCGGGACTTTTATATTTGCTGGCTCAGTAATGATATGGTTATTAAATTATACAGGCCCGAGTGGTTTTAATGTGGATGTTGATGATAGCTTTTTACACTCAATCGGGAGTCTCTTTGCTGTGTTAGTTGCACCATTAGGGTTCGGTTCATGGCAAGCAGGTGCTACATTAATACCTGGATTCTTAGCCAAAGAAGTCATTGTAAGTTCAATGGCTATCATTTATGCATCTGACGAATCAGGACTGGTTAACGTAATACACAGTCAATTCACACCGCTATCTGCATATTCATTTATGATTTTTATATTATTATATATTCCATGTTTATCTACTGTTGCAACGATTCGTAAAGAAACATACTCATTAAAATGGACAGTACTTGCAGTAGTATATCCATTAATCACGGCCTATTTACTTTCCTTTATCTTTTATCAAGTTGGACTATTATTTAGTTAAGGATGTGATGAAATGTCAGTTATTATCAATGTGGTAATCTTTTTAGCTATCTTTAGTTATGCAGGTTACACACTATGCCACTTTTTCAAAAAATCCAAAGACGGAAAATGCAGTTCATGTGGATCTAAAAACAGATGCAGTACAGAAAAGAAAATATTATAAAATTAAAATATGATGCTTTCCTTTTCTGACATCCAAGAGATATAGTATGAGTGAAAGACTACAAAATAAAATAATGTGCCTACACAAGTATGTAGGTTCAGAATTAAAAGCTTTTAAATATAAAAATGCACCTTCATTCTAAATGAAGATGCATTTTTATTTTGAGTATGGCATTTATGTCCCAGATACTCTTTTTTGTTTAACTATAATAGCAATTATTCATTTTTATTTTCAGCTCTTTGTTCTGCAATTCTCGTATATTCCTCTAATCTATGTTTGTTTGGTGAAAGTGTTAAACCTAGGAATTTACGCTCTTTGTTCGCATCCCTGTAGAAGCTGACCATCATACAGAGAATGATGACTGAGAACGGCAAGGCTGTCATAATCGCCATATTTTGAAGTGCATTTAGTCCATTATCTCCACCCGAGAATAGCAAGATAAATGCAATCAAGGCTTGTGCAATACCCCAAATTACTTTAATAAATGCTGAAGGATTTAATGAACCAAATGTTGTTTGCATTCCTAAAACGAATGTCGCTGAATCGGCAGACGTGATAAAGAATGTTGCAATTAATAACAATGTTAAAATTGATATGATAAAACCAAGTGGTACTTCATTAAATACACCAAACAGCGCAGTTTCTGGTGGCATATCAAATATTTTTGGTTTGTCTTTAGCAGTTTCAATACCTAAAACACCAAATGCCGCAAACCATACTAAACTTACAAGTACTGGTGCTAACATAACACCAGAAACGAATTCTCTAATTGAACGCCCTTTAGATACACGTGCAATAAATATACCAACGAATGGACTCCAACTAATCCACCATGCTAATTGGAAGAATGTCCAAGATTTCATCCATTCATTTTTTTGTGGATCTAATGGCGCAGTGTCAAACATATTAAAGAGTAATGAATTTAAATATTCACCAGTAGAACTAGTTAACATATTTAAAATTAAAATTGTTGGTCCTACGATAAAAATAAATAATAAAATAATGCCTGCAAAACCAATATTAGCGTTACTTAAATATTGAATGCCGCGACTTAAGCCTGACCACGCACTAGCTAAGAATAAGATTGTCACGACAATGATGATAATACCTTGCGTTACAATATTATTTGGTATACCAAATAAGTAGTTCAAGCCACCTGCGATTTGCATTGCCCCTAAACCTAGAGATACTGCTACACCACCGATAGTAGCAAAGACAGAAATCACATCAATAATCGTACCAAGTGGGCCATCCACTTTATTGCCGAAAATTGGACGCAATGTTTTTGAAATTAATGCAGGTTCGTTTTTTCTAAATTGGAAGTACGCTAGTGCTAATGCTACAACACCATAAACTGCCCATGCGTGGAATCCCCATTGCATGAACGCACCCCTTAATGCTTCTTTATAAGCAGTTGCTGATTGAGGTTCACCAGTAGGCGGTGACACAAAGTGACTGATCGGTTCAGCTGCTCCCCAGAATACTAAACCTATCCCCATACCAGCACTAAATAACATCGCAAACCATGAAATTGTATTAAATTCTGGTTTATCTTCCGGTTTACCCAATTTCAATTTACCAATTGGGCTAAATATTAAGAAGACACAGAAGAAAATCATTAGCGCTACAATAACCATATAATACCAACCAAAATATTCAGTAATCCAACCAGTAATATTTGTTCCTATTTCATTAAACTGATTTGGAAAAATAGCACCTAATAATACAACGATTGCGATAACAATAATACTATAAGTAAAAACAGAAGACAGTTTCTTCCCACTCGCATTATGTTGTTTATTTTCCAAAATGAGTAACCTCCCTTATAATTGAACATTAGCAGAATAACAGACTTTATGTATTAAAACAACAGCAGCTAAGGGAAATTTATGAACACAAAAGTCTATTAACCCTGTCATGAAAGGGGTTTTGAAAGAAAAATAGTTTCTACCTAATTTGTAAAATTTTATAATTATTAAAAAAACACATTGATATTTTAATTAATTTAAAAAATTAAAAAGACTAGTAACGTAATTTCTATGATTACGCTCTAGTCTCTAAAAATAACCATCATCAAAAGTCATTTTTTGTGCTATTTCATCTACTAATATTCTATATTGTGCAGATTCAATCTATTTCACAATTAACACTGGTATAGGGCTTCTCTTAGCCACTTTATGCGTCACGTCGCCTAGTACATGTTTAATATCTATGCTTACACGATGGTTACTCATTACAACTAAATCAAACTCCCCGACATCTATATCTCCAAATTGAATTCTCTCAAGAATAGTGTCTTTGACAGGGCCAAATTCGATGGCCACTTTATAATTAATACCTAATGCTTTTAGTTTTTCAAGAAATGGAGCAAGTGCTTCTTCTCTTTCTTTTATAATGTCTTCTTTATGTTTATTTTCATATCGTACACTTGCTAATAAATCATTTTCAGTCATCACGTTATGAATGACTACAGTAGATGTTTCCTCAACTAATTTAGCTAAATTCTCTGGAATGTTATCAAAATCGTTCTCAAAAGAGTACGGTAGTAAAATATTTTTATACATAATAAATCACCTTTCTTAAGTTAACGAAATCAAAACAATATGAATCAGTTTTGTCGTTAAAGTATTTTTTGGTGCCACAATACTCATTTACTAATAAATTAAATTACGCTTTAATCACGTAACTATCTACTTAATAGATTAAACTAGCCAATGCGCTATATTTATTATAGAAATTAGTAGTATATCCTTATTATTTAATTACCACCTTTTTATATAAATTATTCATTAAATAACCATTATTATTGAAATATATTGCTTTATCGACTCATTGCTTAATGACTGCACTAATATCTGTTAGTTTGAATAATGTTTCAATAAATAGATTACTATTGTATTTTTTTGAAATTGCTTTTCCAGTAACATTTAAATATATTGTACCTTGTTCAATGCGGTTAATACTAAAAGTAATGTCTGATACATCATGTTGTTTTAGTATATTGTCAATATCTTGTTTAACATGGTTTGAGTAATTTGCTTTGATATAAAAACGAATCGTTTCTTTTTTGATAAACATTTGGTATAAGTGATTTTTTCTTAAAAAGTATTGAATCATTACGATTAATATTGTCGTTATCACACCAATAAAATAAAGTCCTGCACCTAAAGCCATACCTACGCCTGAAGTTATCCATAATCCAGCCGCAGTTGTTAAACCATCGATACTTTGATTTTTAATTAATATCGTACCTGCACCTATAAAACTGATACCACTTACTACTTGTGCTGCAATTCTTGAAGGATCTAAAATAATATCATGTGCATTTAAAATATCATTAAAACCATATTTAGAAATTATTATAAAAAGCGCTGACGCCGCTGCAACTAAGATATGCGTTCTTATGCCAGCTGCTTTTAACCTTTGCGCACGTTCGTACCCGATGATTGAACCACAAATAACAGACAAGAAAATTCTCAAAAATAAATCTAATTGAAATAACATAATATCCCTTCTCTTATAAAACACCCACGCTGACGAGGATTCGCAAAGTGATTCAAACTATCTCTCCAGTAATTATCACTTCTTCCATTTACATACTTATTAACCTTATTTACATCATCTAAATCATTTAAGACAATTAAATTGTTAATCAAACCCTTAAAAAACAAAAAAAAGAGACCCGGTTAGGTCTCTGATTATCTATAAAGCATTTCAATTCTCGTATGCTTTTACTTTAGCTAATCTTGCTAAAGTAAGGATATGAAATATATTGAAAAGGACCATTTCTATCCTATGCTACGCTTAACAGTATTAATTTTTTATTTTCAAACGTTTGACACCTTTTAATATTAACGGATAAAACAAAGCAAGTAGGGTCATTAATGTTAATATAATACATATTGGCGAACCAATAAATATATCACCTACATTATTATTACTAACGATTAAACTTTTACGGAAGTTTTGTTCCATATCCGAACCAACAATAGCTGCTAAAATTAACGGCGCCATAGGAAATGCTAACAATTTCATTATCAATCCTAAAATGCCAAAAATAACTAAAATATATAAATCTGTCACGCTATAGCCTAATGTATATGTACCGATAAATGCGAGCACCATAATAAGCGGATATAATACTTTTGGTGGCGTACGTAAAATTTTTAACAATAACCCAATTAACGCGATATTTAAAATAACTAAAAAAATGTTACCAATAAACATACTATTTACTAAAGTCCAAATCGTCTCTGGTTCATTTTCAAACAGTAAGGGACCTGGCTGTAACCCTAACATAACTACTGCACCTAAGATAACCGCTGTTGTACCTGAACCGGGAACACCCATTGTTAATAACGGTATTAAAGCGCCTACAGATGCTGCGTTATTCGACGCTTCAGGTGCGGCTACGCCTTCAATTTGTCCTTTACCAAACTTTTTTCCATTTTTTGATATTTGCTTCTCAGTAGAGTAACTTAACATAGCTGCAATTGAACCACCCGCGCCTGGTAATACACCAATTAAAAAGCCTACTGGGCTTTGTCTAAGCATAGCCCCGCGTGTCATTTTCCAATCTTTTTTAGTTAATTTCATAGAACCTAAATCAGCTTTAGGTGGTTTTAATGTATCTAAGTTTAAATAATTAAACAGCACTTCAGCTACTGCATATACACCAATAATAACTACTAAAAAGTTGATACCTTCACTTAAATGTGGTAAATCGAATGTAAACCTGTATATACTTGTTTGTAAATCTACGCCTACGGTACTAATAATTAAACCAATACTCATAGCAATAAAGCCTTTAACCATTTTCCCTAGAGATAAAGTGACAATAGCGGAAAGCGTAAATAAGAATAATAAGAAATATTCTTGTGGACCAAATTTTAACGCAAATTCAGACAACGGTTTGGCTAAAATAATAAATCCAATAACAGCAATAATGCCACCGAATAAAGAAGCAATGGCTGAGATTGTTAGCGCTTTACCCGCTTCGCCTTTCTTAGTCATTGGATACCCATCAAATGTGGCAGCGATTGCTGATCCATCACCAGGCGTATTTAACAAGATCGAACTTCTTGAACCTCCATACATTGCGCCATAGTATATCGAAACCATTAAAATCAATGCGCTGACTGGTTCCATACCAAAGGTCACAGGTATTAACACTGCTACTGCTGTCGCAGGCCCTAATCCAGGTAACATACCAACTACAGTGCCTAAAAATCCCCCAATCAAAACCCAGAGAAGGTTCATTGGATGTAATGCGGTTGACAATCCATCTATAAAACTATTGATATCTATCCCCATTTATTTACCCCCTTATGGTAGACTTACGTCTAATAATTGTGAAAATGTGTACCATGCAATACCAGAAAAAATCACTGTCACTAAAATATTTTGCAGCCATCTTTGATATCCGTTGATTAAAAACATAATAGCGCCTAAAAAGAGAACCGTTGAAACTAGGAAACCTAAGCGTTCAAATATAAAAGCATATATAACTGCTAAAATAATCGTTAAGATAATACGAATAAACGTCGCTTTTTCGAATAGTTGAGAAAAAGCTTTAAACGTTAAATGCCTTTTTCTATATTCTTGAATAAAATAGATGCAACTCATCACCGTCAGCAATATACCTAAAAGCATTGGAAAATACATTGGACTATTAGGATCACCAATATTTGATTTCTGTAAATTTAATGTCAACGTGATATAAACGATGCCAAATATAATTAATAATACTGGAAATACAAGTCGTGACATCCTTTCTCCCCCCTTATTTTAAACCTGAGTCTTTAACAAGTTGTTTATATTTCTTTTGTTGTGATTTTAAGAATTTTTCACTTTCTTCACTATCTTTATAAAAATTTTCCCAATCATTATTTTTTCTTATTTCTTGCCAACTATCTGACTTAACGACTTCCTTCATCGTTTCATCCCAGTACTTGCGTTCAGCAGGTGTCATATCTTTAGGACCCATCACACCACGCCAATGCGGGAATACAACATCTATGCCTTGATCTTTCCATGTTGGTACATCTTCAATGCCTTTAACTGGTTTATCTGACGTAACAGCTAACATTTTCAATTTACCAGTCTGATGCTGTTCTTTAACTTCTGATACAGCAGTTGAAGCAACGTCAACATGACCACCTAATAATGCAGTCTGTAAATCACCGCCACTTTTATAAACTAAAAAGTCAAGTTTATCAACGTCAACACCATACGCTTTAGCCGCTTGGACAAATGCTAAGTGATCGTTATTACCTAATCCAGGTGCAACACCAATCGTTAATGATTTAGGATCTTTTTTAAGCTTTTCCATCACTTCTTTACCAGAATCTAAGTTAGATTGGTTAGAAGCGGTTAAACTTATCCATTCTGTTGCTAAAATAGCGATTGGTGTAAAATCTTCTGTACCTAAATCACTAAGCCCCAACTCTTTATTTGATAACAATAAACTTGAGTTAATTGAAATCGTATTAGGTGAGCGTGATTTTAAGTACTGCCAGCCGACTTCGCCACCGCCACCTGGTTTGTTAATCACATTAATATTTTGTTCAGTTAAGTCATTATCAATCATAATTTTTTGAACAGCACGTGCAGTTGTATCCCATCCCCCACCTGGAGAAGCTGGTGCAACAATTTCTACTGTTTCGTTAGGAAATTGTTCTTTTTCAGCACTTGATTCTTTCTGCTTTCCACAAGCAGAAAGCGTGATTAACAGTGCGATTATGAATATCCCCCACTTTTTCATAAAAATCCCCCTTTATCTGAAAGCGATTACATATGTTATTTATATTATCAGAAAATTCTAATAAGTTAAATAGAAACTTATATAATTTTTTTATTTTATATACAAAAAAGGGCGAGATAGAAATCAACTAATAAACATTGATTACTATTACGCCCCTTTCGATATTTTTTAAATGTAAAAGTTTTTTATATTATTCATATCATAATTCATTTTAATTTATAATCTAAATATTAAGCATATATTCAAATTTTTATAAATCGTTCCAACCTTAATGTAATTGTTCTTGCCCACGTTTATTCCAAGTTAGGATAAAGCTGAGCATTGCTAGAATACTAATACCTGTTAACAAGACAAACCCAAAATCCCAACCAAAATGTTGCACGACAAAACCTAAAACTATATTAGCCATCACTGCACCGAATAAATAACCAAACAATCCTGTTAATCCTGCAGCAGTCCCAGCCGCTTTTTTAGGTACATAATCTAATGCTTGTAAACCTATCAACATCACTGGACCATAGATTAAAAAGCCTATTGCAATGAGAGACAAGTTGTCGAGCCAAGCATGACCTGGAGGGTTTAACCAATATATAAGTACGAAGATCGTTACTCCTAACATAAAGAAGAATCCCGCAGGTCCACGACGACCTTTAAATATTTTATCTGAAAGGTAACCGCACAGTAGTGTTCCTGGTATACCCGCCCATTCATATAAGAAATAAGCCCAACCAGATTCATTCAAATTGAATTGTTTCTCTTCGCTTAAATAAGTAGGCGCCCAGTCTAACACGCCATAGCGTACAAAATATACAAAGATATTAGCAAAGGCAATGGCCCACACCCATTTGTTATTTAATACATATTTAAATAATATCTCTTTTGTTGTTAATTCTGTTTCAAGCGTTTCACGTGAAGATGTTGAATAGTCGTTATTATATTGTTCAATCGGTGGTAAACCTTGTGATTGAGGTGTATCTCGAATTAAACAATACGAAATAATTGCGATAACGATAGCAAGCAATGCTGGATAAATAAACACGCCTTCAAAGCCTTTTAAATAACCAAAATTATACATTGCTGTCATAGAGATACCCCAAGTTGCGATGGGCGCCATAAGACCTCCGCCCACATTGTGTGCCACGTTCCAAATAGATGTTTTGCTACCACGTTCGCTTACACTATACCAATGTACAAGTATACGCCCAGAGGGTGGCCATCCCATACCTTGAAACCATCCATTTAAAAACAGCATGATAAACATGATTGTTATACTAGAAGTGAAAAATGGGACAAACCCTAATAATAAGTTTACTATTGCTGTAAGTATCAAGCCTAACGTTAAAAAGATACGCGCATTACTTCGATCACTTACAGTTCCCATAACAAATTTACTAAAACCATAGGCTATCGAAATCGCTGAAAGTGCGATACCAAGTTCTCCTTTGCTAAACCCGTCCTCAATTAATGAAGGCATCGCTAGTGAAAAGTTTTTTCTCAATAAATAATAACCCGCATAGCCGATAAAAATACCTAAGAAGACTTGTAAACGAAGTTTTTTATAGGTATCATCTACTTGCTCAGATGGCAATGGATCAACATGTTTTGCTGGTTTTAAAAAGTTAAACATACAATCACTCCTATCTCACTTTTAATCATTTCTTCTAATATTTTATTAATAATTTATTAACTTTATATTAATCACTCTTGATAGGTAAAGCAATACTAAGTTTCATATTTTAAAATTCTTCTCCTAGAAAAAATTTATTACTAATTTAATATGTATACTACTGATAGAATAGTTATCTTTTGTAGATGTCATAGCCAAATATTAAATAAAAACACCTTATAATAAACGTACAGTTCATATTATAAGGCGTCTTAATCATAACTTAATAGAGTAAACCAACTATGTATATACTGAGCAGCATAATGATAATAAACGAACCTACATAAAGTACAAAACTATAAATAAATGTTAAAGTATTCCGTAATTTGCTACTATGCACTTCGTTAGGGTCGTTTCCTTTCATAAATGCCACAACTCTATCATATGTTTGAATTTGATATGATTTTTTTAACGAATCAACTTTAAATGCTGCAATCATACTAAGTGCTATAAGTGAAATTTCAACCACTACGCCTAAAAGATTCGAATATAAAATAACTGGGCCTGCTAAAATGGCTACTAACAGCATAGGCCATGTCATTAAATGTGCCCATACGTTAAATTTAGCTTGTTTTAATTTTTGTTCCATAATCTCCACGTCTCCTTTGACTAAGTCATCTAAAGAAACTTGAAACAAAGAACTAAGCATTAATAAGTTATGTACATCAGGATAGCTTTTATCATTTTCCCAATTAGAAATTGTTTGACGTGAAACATATAATTTTTCAGCTAAATCTTCTTGTGATAAATGATCACGTTGTCTGAAATACTTAATTTGATGGCCTAGGTTCATTTGTTTAGCTCCTTCAATATAGAGAGTATAATGGTACTTTATTTTAGACTATCAAAATCTTTCAACATGCGCATTTTTTATAGTGACAAAATCCTTTGACACATTGATATAGCAGCATTTTAAGACTCACCTTAGACATACACAAAAGGAGTAGAATAGCAATTAAAACAATTCATTTAATCGCTTATACCACTCCAAAAATGGATTAGATTGCTCGTATCATGCTATCGCACATTTCAGATATAATTATGATTATAATTTAAAATTCAATATTTTATACTGTTTGTTGTTGGTATTGAATCGGATGGTCTAATTCAAATGTAGCGCCTGCAGTTAATTTTTTATATTGATAAGCAAAATAACCAATCCACAATATTGTTAAACCAAATGCTATGAAATAACTTAAATTAAGATCCAGCCCCAATCCAATTTTCTGACTTAAAATGTACGTGGAAATATTCCAAGTCATAAATACAGCAGGAATAGCTGCGACCCAAAAATTCTTTTTTGCAATGAGTAAATACATCGCGCCTACCCATAAAGCAACTACCGCTGTTGTTTGGTTTGCCCATGAGAAATAGCGCCAAAGTACTGTAAAGTCTACTTGAGTTAAACCAAAGCTCACAATAAATAAAGGTATGGCTACTATTACACGTTTTAACATACTTCGTTGGCCATAATTTAAATAATCAGCAATAATCATACGCGCACTACGGAAGGATGTGTCACCGCTTGTGATTGGTAAAATAATAACGCCTAGTACTGCAATCGTACCAAATACAGAACCTAATAGAAGATGTGAGGCTTCGCTGACAACAAGCGCCGCTTCACCACGAGCTAAGACCTCGTTCAAGCCATTATAACCATTAAATAAACTCATACCTGCTGCTGCCCAAATCATCGCTATAATACCTTCAGCAATCATCATACCATAGAAAATAAAACGCCCATTTTTCTCTTTATTTGTCGTTCTTGAGATAATAGGCGTTTGTGTAGCATGGAAACCAGATAAAGCACCACAAGTAATCGTAAAGAAGAGCAATGGAAAGATTGGCGCGCCATCTGGATGCATATTTTTCAGGTTAATTTCAGGTATCGGTGCACCTGTTTGAATAAGACGGAATCCTATACCTACTGCACTAATTAATAACAATGCGCCGAAAATTGGATAAACGCGTCCAATGATTTTATCTATAGGTAAAACCGTAGATAAAATATAATAAACAAAAATAACAAAGATAATAATACCTAATGCAATTCGTCCATCTAATAAATTATGTAATAACAGTGCTGGACTTGTTACAAAAACAGTACCCGTAAGTAGTAATAATAAAATAGAGAAGATATTGACAAAGTGTTTCATGACTTGACCTAAAAACTTCCCGGCCAGTTCAGGTAAGTGTGCCCCTTTGTTTCTAATTGAAATCATTCCAGTCAGATAATCATGTACTGCTCCCGCAAATATACAGCCTACAACAATCCAAATAAATGCCACGGGTCCATATAGCGCCCCCATGATTGGTCCGAATATAGGCCCTACTCCTGCAATATTCAGCAATTGGATCAATGAGTTGGATGATGTTTTCATAGGCAAGTAATCAACATTATCGCGTTGATGATAAGCTGGTGTTGGTCTTTCTTCTTTAGTTCCAAACATTTTATCGATATATTTCCCATAGGTGAAATAACCTATAACTAATAAAATAATAGATACAATAAACGTAATCATATTATAGTCCCCCTTTATATATATGTAAGCGTTTTCTTAATTTAATCACATATTTTGCTTTTCTACAATGCTACTTAAAGAATTTTATAGGCTTTTTGTTTTTATAAAATAGTGTTACATATCTTTTTCTAAATAACTTAAACTCAATAGTATGAAAAATGATAATAAAAAAGTACAACGCCGTTCTGACCTTTAAACGGTGTTGTACTTTGTGAGGCAATAGATATATGCGTAAACGCTAAATACTACCTTTTATATAGTTTGATTTTTATTTCATAATAGTCATCGTGGTCTTTCGCTTGATGCTCGTACTTCACGCCGCTTTTTTCTATTTCTTCTAAGCTTTTGCCTACAGCTTCACGTGCATCAGTAAGATCTTTTTCAAATGCGAATCTTTGTGCTTTCACTTTTTCAGGGCCCACTTTTTGTTTTACTCTAGCTTCAGTTTGTTTCACATTTAATTTCTGACTAATAATCGTTTCAACTAAAGCTTCTTGTTCAGTATCTGACAAACTCAACATTGCACGCGCATGACGCTCCGTAATTTTACCTTCACGTAAACGTTCAATGACCTTAGGCGCTAATTTTAGCAATCGCAATTTGTTTGCTATAAAACTTTGACTTTTACCTACACTTTTAGCTAATTCGCTTTGTGTCGTTTCTCCAAGTTCTAAAAGTTTTTTGTAAGCTTCTGCTTCTTCAACGACAGATAAATTCTCACGTTGGATATTTTCTATTAATGCGACAACTGCTGTTTCTTCGTCACCTAAGTCTCTTATGATAACGTCTGCATGCGTTTTGTTTAACGATTGTAAAGCTCTGAATCTACGCTCTCCTGCAATGATTTCAAACATGCCCTCTTCTATAGGACGTACTACAATCGGTTGTAACAATCCATGCTCATCTATAGATTCTGCGAGTTCTTTAATCTTATTTGGCTCAAATACTTGTCTTGGTTGGTAACGATTGGGCACAATACGTTCAGTATGAATAGATTCAACACCATTATTATGATCCTCTTCAATATAACCAACAATGTCATCTTTATTTTTTAAACCAAATAATTTAGAAAAAGGTTTCTTCATAGTCTATGCGCTCCCTCTAAATTAGTTGTATTGAATTACTTTTCTTTTTCAAGTAACGGAGACTTATTGGGCGTTCCTGGCTTTCTAGGATATTTTTTAGGTGTCTCACTTCGTTTACCTATTTTTATCATTTGCCTCTCACCAGCGTCTTCCGGTAATTCATATGAAATGACATCCTGAACTTTACCTCCGAGGACTCCTATACCAAAACGCGCTTCTTCTAATTCTTCTTCGCCTTTAGCTGATTTTAAAGCAATGAATTGTCCACCCTTTTTAACTAGCGGTAAACATAACTCACTTAATACGGAAAGTCTAGCAACTGCGCGCGCAGTTACGATATCATAAGACGCCCTGTAGTCTCCCTTTCCGTAAATTTCTGCGCGATCATGTACGAAGCTCACATTTTCCAAATCTAATGCATCTGCTAATTGATTTAAAAAATGTATTCGCTTGTTTAATGAATCTACAATTGTAACTTTTAAATGAGGATAAATTATTTTTAATGGAATGCTTGGAAAACCAGCACCAGCACCAATGTCACAAATTGTTAATGCTTGTCTCAAGTCCGTATAAAAACTCAGCGCAATTGAATCGTAAAAATGTTTCAAATACACTTCATGTTCTTCAGTAATACTAGTTAAATTCATCTTTTCGTTCCATTCAACGAGCATTTGGTAATACGTTTGAAATTGTTGTTGTTGTTTCTTTGTAAGTGCTATACCTTGTGTGCTGAGTCGCTCAGTTAACCATTCTACACTCATCTTAACTTTCCACCCTTTGAATTTTACCTTGTTCTAAAAATACTAATAAGATTGAAATATCTGCTGGGTTTACACCAGAAATACGAGACGCTTGAGCAATATTTAACGGTTTAACTTCCGCTAATTTTTCTCGTGCTTCAGTCGCTAAACTTTCAACTTTACTGTAATCTAAGTCTTCTGGTATTTTCTTTTCTTCCATACGTTTTACTTTTTCAACTTGTTGTAATGATTTATTGATATAGCCTTCATATTTCGTTTGAATTTCAACTTGTTCTTCTACATCATCAGGTAATTGATGTGCTTCTTCTAAAATTTCTAGAATTAAGTCATAAGTCATTTCAGGTCGACGTAATAATTCTAAGGCTAATATACCATCTTTCAAACGTGATCCGCCTTGTGCTTCAATAATTTCTTGTACACGTTCGTGAGGTTTAATTCTAATTCCATTCAAGCGTGCTTGTTCGTCTTTAATCATTTGGCGTTTTTTATTAAAACTTGCATAGCGTTCTTCAGAAATCATGCCAAGTTTATGACCTAAATCTGTTAAACGTAAGTCTGCATTGTCATGTCTTAATAATAAGCGATATTCAGCACGGGATGTTAATAGACGATAAGGTTCATTTGTACCTTTAGTAATAAGGTCATCAATTAAAACACCAATATAAGCATCTGAACGGCTTAAAATAACTTCTTCTTCTCCTAATACTCTAGAAGCTGCATTAATTCCAGCCATAATACCTTGGCCTGCCGCTTCTTCATAACCTGAAGTACCATTAATTTGCCCTGCTGTATATAAATTTTTAATTTTTTTAGTTTCTAATGTTGGCCATAACTGGGTTGGCACAAGTGCATCGTATTCGATAGCATAGCCTGCACGCATCATATCTGCTTTTTCTAAGCCAGGAATTGTTTCTAACATTTGGCGTTGGACGTGTTCTGGAAGACTCGTTGATAAACCTTGTACATAAACTTCATTTGTATTTCTACCTTCTGGTTCTAAGAAAAGTTGATGTCTTGGTTTGTCATTGAATCTTACAAATTTATCTTCGATGGAAGGACAATATCTAGGGCCAGTACCTTTGATCATTCCAGAATACATAGCAGATAAATGTAAGTTATCATCTATGACTTGGTGTGTATTACCGTTTGTATATGTTAACCAACATGGTAGCTGATCTAGAATATATTCAGTCGTTTCAAAGCTGAATGCTCTACCTACATCGTCACCTGGTTGTATTTCTGTTTTTGAATAATCGATGGTCTTCGCGTTAACACGTGGTGGCGTACCTGTTTTAAATCTCACTACTTCAAATCCAAGATTTCTTAAATTATCAGCAAGCGAAATAGACGGTAATTGATGGTTTGGACCACTTGAATATTTCATATTACCTAATATAATTTCACCACGTAAAAACGTACCAGTTGTAATAACAACTGCATCTGCCCAATATTCTGTACCAATATTCGTACGTACGCCTTTGATTATTTCGTCTTCTATAATTAAGTCATCCACCATGCCTTGCATGATATCAAGATTTTCTTCATCTTCAATTACTTTTTTCATTTCTTGTTGGTATAACGTTTTATCTGCTTGTGCACGAAGCGCTCTTACTGCTGGTCCTTTACCAGTATTGAGCATACGCATTTGGATATGCGTCTTGTCGATTGTTTTCGCCATTTGACCACCCAAAGCATCTATCTCACGTACTACAATTCCTTTTGCCGGCCCACCTACTGATGGGTTACATGGCATAAATGCAATGTTATCTAAATTAATTGTCAGCATTAATGTTTTAGCGCCACGTCGTGCTGAAGCGAGCCCTGCTTCAATACCAGCATGCCCGGCTCCTATTACTACTACGTCATATTCTTGAGCCATATTTTTTCCTCCCTTTTATTTTCCGAGACAGAATTGACTAAATAATTGGTTAATCAATTCTTCGCTTGCGGATTCTCCAATAATTTCACCTAAAATTTCCCAAGTTCGCGTCAAATCTATTTGAACCATATCCATTGGCACACCTGCTTCAGCAGCATCTATTGCATCTTGAATAGAGTTTCTTGCTTGTTTTAATAATGAGATGTGTCTTGAGTTAGAAACATATGTCATATCTTGATTTTGGACGTCTCCACCAAAGAATAAATCTCTAATCTGAGTCTCTAACTGATCAATGCCTTCTTGTTTTAGCATAGACGTTTGGATAATCGGCATGTCGCCAACCATTGACTCAACTTCTGAAATATCTAATTGCTTATCTAAATCCATCTTATTAATTATAACGATTGCATCTTCATTTTTAATGACTTCATACAATTTACGATCTTCTTCTGTTAAAGACTCGTTATAATTTAAAACGAATAAAATTAAATCTGCTTCACTTAGTGCTTTACGAGAACGTTCTACGCCTATACGTTCAACAATGTCCTCTGTTTCACGTATGCCCGCTGTATCTACTAGTCTTAATGGCACACCGCGAACATTCACGTACTCTTCTAATGTATCCCTTGTAGTACCAGGCACTTCTGTAACAATTGCCTTATTGTCTTGGATAAGGTTATTTAACATTGACGATTTGCCAACATTTGGTTTACCAACTATGACAGTAGCTAAGCCTTCCCTCATAATTTTCCCTTGTGTGCCTGTATCTAATAGTTTATTAATTTCTGTTTTGATTTGGTTTGATTTTTCTAATAAAACTTCAGTTGTGGCATCTTCCACATCATCGTATTCAGGATAATCTATATTAACTTCGACTTGCGCAAGGATCTCGAGAATGGACTGTCGCTGTCGTTTAATCATATCACTTAAACGACCTTCAATTTGATTCATTGCAACTTTAGATGCACGATCGGTTTTAGAACGAATAAAATCCATCACTGCTTCAGCTTGAGATAAATCGATACGTCCATTTAAGAATGCACGTTTTGTATATTCACCAGGATCAGCCATTCGTGCTCCGTGTGTCATTGTTAGCTCTAAAATTCTATTGATTGTTAAAATACCGCCGTGGCAGTTAATTTCAACGATGTCTTCTCTAGTAAAAGTCTTTGGTGCACGTAAAACTGAAACCATAACCTCTTCGACAACTTCATTTGTCTCAGGATCAACGACGTGCCCGTAATTAATTGTATGAGACGGCACACAATCTAATGATTCCTTTCCTTTATATAATTTATCTGCAATACTTACGGCATCAACACCTGATAAACGTACAATACCAATTGCACCTTCGCCCATAGGTGTGGATATACTCGTTATCGTATCTAAATCCATCATCCATCTCGCCTCCTTTTATTCTAAAATTTATCATTATAATATTGTAAATAGTTTTAAGCTAAAAAGCTAATATCTTAACTGAAAAATTCTAAATGTCAGCCTTAGGGTTGTCTGAGGTAAGACTGCGCTACCACTAAAATAACTCCCCTACTCTACTTATATTCGTTTATTAAAAACCTTCGCTATTTTCAACACGTGTTCTAAACTCGCCTGGATTTGTAGTGTGTTCATATCTTTAGCTGGCTGTCTTGCTATCACAATAATTTCCATTGGTATTATATCTTCTTTATGTACCTTGAAATTTTCACGGATAGCACGTTTGATTTTATTTCTTACAACAGCATTACCCAATTTTTTAGAAACACTAATACCTAGTCTAAAATGTTCTAATTCTTTATTGGCTTTTGTGTAAACTACAAATTGCCGATTTGCAACAGATTTCCCTTTTTTATATATAAATTGAAAATCACTATTTTTTTTTATTCGGTATGCCTTCTCCAAGAAACATCACTCACTTATCATTTCATTACATTTACTGTTAAATATTTCAATCTATAGCATGTACTTTAAACTTTTTCAAATAATAACAATAAATCCATACTAATTCACTGAATTTTAAACCAAAAAAAAGACCACTGATGAGTCAGTGATCTTATGCTGATAATACTTTGCGGCCTTTACGACGACGACGCGCTAAAACTTTACGACCGTTTTTTGTGCTCATGCGTTTTCTGAAACCATGAACTTTACTATGTTTACGTTTATTTGGTTGATAAGTACGTTTTACCATGCAAAAACACCTCCATCTGTATTCGGTTATCTAAACATTATAATAGATAAATTAATATAAGCTTTTTGCTTCAAGTCTTGATTTAATATTATTAATTTCTAGTCATAATTCAAGCAACTACTACAATATAACAAAATCTTTTTTATAAAGCAAGTATCAATTTCAAGCACTTTATTACCTCATTTAATGTAATTTTGATACTTCCCTAATCACACTACATTCTAAATTATCTATTATATAGAAGTTTTGCAACCCTTCTCC
The DNA here is from genome assembly GCF_017891975.1 of Staphylococcus sp. GDY8P131P. Classification (NCBI taxonomy): domain Bacteria; kingdom Bacillati; phylum Bacillota; class Bacilli; order Caryophanales; family Staphylococcaceae; genus Staphylococcus; species Staphylococcus sp. GDY8P131P. The sequence goes on along the minus strand of NZ_JAESKF010000015.1, from coordinate 38,576 downwards.
CTGTTTTTTCACTTAACTACGCATACGCAGTTTCAGTTATACAATTTTCATACATTTTATATAAATTATTTCCCAACCGTACAAAACGGTTATTTTTTGGTATACTATGAATTCTTGTAAGTTATCCACTTATACACATATAAGATGATTGTTTTTGTGGATAATTTATATCCTATTCACAGAGTTATTTACGATTTAGCAACATATTCACACCTATTTGACAGAGGTGATTGTTAAAAAGTATAATTATGTGGATAAGTTATCTAAATATTGATAAATAAAGGGTTATTTTATTAAAAAATATACAAAAACCCTGTGAGTAACTTATGTATATGATAAAGTTATCCACTGATTGTGTGTAAATTGTGGATAATTATTAACAGCTTGTGATTATACTTATTCACACATGTTATTTTTGTGTATAACTTTTAAAATTTAGAAAGTTGGAGTTTGTTATTATGTCAGAACAAGAAATTTGGGAAAAAGTTTTAACATTGGCTCAAGAGAAAGTCAGCTATCCTAGCTATCAAACTTTCCTAAAAGATACAAAACTTTATTCATTACAAAATGATGAAGCTATCATAGTGATTGATGATCCTTTTGTAGCTAATTGGTTGAAAACACATTACGTTGAAATAGTACAATCTGCATTATATGAAGCTATTGGGCATGAAATCATGCCAGTTTTTTACTCTGAAGATGAATTAGAAAGTTTAAAATCTGAAGAGAAACAAAATAGCAATCAAAAATCTAATGAAAATGAAATAGACTTCGATACAGTCGATGTAGCAAGAATCGGCGATGAACAATTTAATACAAACAATACCTTTGAAACATTTGTCATTGGGCCTGGCAACAGATTCCCCCATGCTGCAAGTTTAGCCGTAGCAGAAGCACCTGCGCAAGCGTATAATCCACTTTTTATATATGGGGGTGTAGGGTTAGGAAAAACGCATCTAATGCATGCTATTGGTCATTATGTTTTAGATAATAACCCGAATGCTAAAGTTATTTATACATCAAGTGAAAAATTTACGAATGAGTTTATTAAATCAATTCGTGATAATAAAACTGAACGTTTTAGAGAAAAATACCGAAACATCGATGTGCTATTAATAGATGATATACAATTTATTCAAAACAAAGAACAAACTCAAGAAGAATTTTTCCATACTTTTAATGACTTACATCAAGCTAATAAGCAAATTGTTATTTCTAGTGATAGACCTCCAAAAGAAATTGCTAAATTAGAAGATCGTTTACGTTCTCGTTTTGAATGGGGGCTAATTGTGGACATAACGCCACCTGATTATGAAACAAGAATGGCAATTTTGCAGAAAAAAATTGGCGAAGAAAATATTAATATTCCTACTGAAGCGCTTACGTATATTGCAAATCAAATACAATCTAACATTCGTGAACTCGAGGGTGCGCTTACACGTGTATTAGCATTTTCAAAATTACAAGGACAACCAATCACAACTGAATTAACTGCTGCTGCTTTAAAAGATATTATTCAAGCACCTAAATCTAAAAAAATCACCATTCAAGATATTCAAAAAGTTGTTGGCGAATATTATAGTGTAAGAATTGAAGACTTTAGCGCGAAAAAACGTACAAAATCAATTGCCTATCCGCGCCAAATTGCTATGTACTTATCACGTGAATTAACTGATTTCTCCTTGCCTAAAATTGGGGAAGAATTTGGTGGCCGTGACCATACGACAGTGATTCATGCTCATGAAAAAATTGTGAAAGATATCAATAATGATCCAACCTTTAAACAAGAAGTTGAAAATTTAGAAAAAGAGATTAGAAACCAATAAAATCGACTGTACTATAACAGATTAAACGAATAAATTGGGAGATATAACAAATTGACGTATTGCTCTGATTTGTGGACAATGTGTAAAAGTAATACACACTGTGCACAAGTTATCCACAGTTATCAGCTGATGGCATACGTGAAATAATTTGAGTTATCCCCTAATCCACAAGCCCTACTACTATTACTACGGGTTTAAAACCTATACAATTATTATATAAACGACTGGAAGGAGTTTAAAAAATGGAATTTACAATTAGAAGAGATTATTTTATAAATCAATTAAATGATACACTAAAAGCAATCTCACCAAGAACAACATTACCTATACTCACTGGTATAAAAATTGAAGTTAAAAGCAATGAAGTGATACTCACTGGTTCAGATTCAGAAATCTCAATTGAAATCACTATTCCTAAACAAGTTGACGGAGAAGATATCATTGAAGTTGCTGAAACTGGTTCAGTTGTACTCCCTGGTCGTTTCTTTGTAGATATTATTAAAAAACTACCAGGAAAAGAAGTTAAATTATCAACGAATGAACAATTCCAAACTTTAATCACTTCTGGACATTCAGAATTTAACTTAAGTGGTTTAGACCCAGATCAATACCCATTATTACCACAAGTTTCACGCGATGATGCAATTCAATTATCTGTGAAAGTCTTAAAAAACGTGATTGCACAAACGAATTTCGCTGTGTCCACCTCAGAAACACGCCCGGTACTAACGGGGGTTAACTGGCTTATACAGGATAATGAATTAATATGCACTGCTACTGACTCACACCGTTTGGCTGTGCGAAAAGTCGCTTTAGAAGAAACATCTGAAAACAAAAATGTCATCATTCCAGGTAAAGCCTTATCTGAATTAAATAAAATTATGTCAGACAATGAAGAAGAAATAGATATTTTCTTCGCATCAAACCAAGTTTTATTTAAAGTGGGTAATGTAAACTTTATTTCACGTCTATTAGAAGGTCATTATCCAGATACTTCACGTTTATTCCCAGAAAACTATGAAATCAAAATTGGTATAGATAATGGCGAATTTTACCATGCGATTGATCGTGCATCTTTATTAGCACGTGAAGGTGGAAATAATGTTATTAAATTAAGCACAGGTAGTGAATTAGTTGAATTATCTTCAACATCTCCAGAAATAGGTACTGTAAAAGAAGAAGTGAAAGCTAATAATGTTGATGGCGGTAACTTAAAAATTTCATTCAACTCTAAATATATGATGGATGCTTTAAAAGCGATCGATAATGATGAAGTAGAAGTTGAGTTCTTTGGCACGATGAAACCATTTATCTTAAAACCAAAAGACGATGACTCTGTTACGCAATTAATTTTACCAATCAGAACATATTAAAATCTTATAAGAAAGCGTAAGTATTATACTTTTCTAAAAAATTCTTTTTGTACATCAACGAGAATGGCTAAAAAAAGAATTATCAAGAATTAATCCTATAGAGGCAATGTATGATAGGCAAAAAGAGACCCAGATGGGTCTCTTTTTTATATGAAGAAGCTTGAGTTAAGTGAGTTTTATAATTTTTAGAAGTAATTCACCAAAATAAACCGTGTATATTAACAAAGCATATTTTAGTGCATTAAATATATTTAACTATCTACAAGCTATTTAGAGCTTTAATATAAGCATTTAGCAGTCTATTACGAACTTAGATGCCTAAAATTAATAAATGAGCTTAGAAACGCTTTAAAATGCAAAATGATAGATTACTGTAACAATTTGCTATCGTTACACTTAAAAGTGATGATTTAATATATAGTTAATAAAATTGTTAATAATTAATTTTAAAGTTAGAATATTTTTCTAAAGAAATCGAATAATATGAATAAAAGTTTGTTATAATATATGAGTAATACGTTATTCTAAACACCTTTGTAAATAAATTTCAGAAATAAGTAAAAATAACACACAAGAAAACGCTTTCTAACTGTATTTTACATGAAATTTTTCTAAAAAAAAGGTATAATATATAGATGAGTTTAAAAGGAATGGAGTGATTGATTTGGTTGAAGAAGTAATTGTTGATGGAGACATTACTTTAGGGCAATTTCTAAAGACAGAAGGTATTATTGAGTCTGGCGGACAAGCGAAATGGTTCTTGCAAGATTTTGAAGTAATGATCAATGGTGAGCGTGAAACGCGTCGTGGTAAGAAGTTAAACCATCAAGATAACATCGAAATACCAGAAGTCGGTTCATTTTTGATTATACACCAAGGTGAAGAATGAAATTAAAGACACTCCAGTTAGACAATTACCGTAACTATGAGTCAATCACCTTAAATTGTCATCCTGAAGTCAATATATTGATTGGTGAAAACGCTCAGGGAAAGACAAATTTATTAGAATCTATATATACTTTAGCATTGGCAAAAAGCCATAGAACGTCAAATGACAAGGAATTGATACGTTTTGATAGTGACTATGCTAAAATAGAGGGTGAACTTAGTTATAGGTATGGTGAGATGCCTTTAACAATGTTTATAACTAAAAAGGGTAAACAAGTAAAAATCAATCACTTAGAGCAAAGTAGACTGACACAATATATTGGTCACTTAAATGTTGTCTTGTTTGCACCTGAAGATCTGAACATTGTCAAGGGGGCACCTCAAATAAGACGCAGATTTATAGATATGGAACTTGGGCAAATCTCAGCAGTCTATTTAAATGATTTGTCTCAGTACCAAAGAATTTTAAAACAAAAAAATAATTATTTGAAGCAATTGCAATACGGGCAAAAGACAGATAGCACTATGCTTGATGTCTTAAACCAACAATTTGCAGAATATGCACTCAAAGTTACACTCAGACGTGAACATTTTATTAAGGAACTTGAATCATTAGCAAAGCCTATCCATTCTGGTATTACTGACGAAAACGAAACACTGTCATTGGAGTATTTACCTAGCATCAAGCTAGATGGTGAAGAAAAAAGTGAGACAGAACGCTTAGAGGAAGTCTTAACTTTACTAGATGATAATAAAGATCGTGAAAAAGATAGAGGTATATGTTTATTTGGGCCTCACAGAGATGATTTAGGTTTTAACGTAAATGGTATGGATGCACAAACTTACGGCTCACAAGGGCAACAAAGAACGACTGCTTTATCTATCAAGCTTGCGGAAATTGAGTTGATGAATATTGAAGTAGGCGAGTATCCCATTCTATTGCTAGACGATGTATTAAGTGAATTAGATGATTCACGTCAGTCTCATTTATTGAGCACAATTCAACATAAAGTGCAGACATTTGTGACTACAACATCGGTTGATGGCATTGATCATGAAATTATGAAAAACGCTAAACTTTATCGCATTAATAAAGGCGAAATTATAAAGTAACAGAAAGTGAAGGTGGAAGCATTGTCAGATGTGAACAACACGGAAGATTATGGTGCTGGTCAGATTCAGGTATTAGAAGGTCTTGAAGCGGTTCGTAAAAGACCAGGTATGTATATAGGCTCAACTTCAGAGAGAGGGCTACATCACTTAGTATGGGAAGTAGTCGACAATAGTATTGATGAAGCACTTGCAGGGTATGCTGACCAAATTGATGTCGTTATTGAAAAAGACAATTGGATTAAAGTAACAGACAACGGTCGTGGTATCCCTGTAGGCATACAAGAGAAAATGGGACGTCCTGCTGTTGAAGTTATTTTAACTGTATTACACGCTGGTGGTAAATTCGGTGGTGGCGGTTATAAAGTTTCCGGCGGTCTCCACGGTGTAGGTTCTTCTGTAGTAAACGCGTTGTCTGAAGATTTAGAAGTGTATGTTTACAAAGATGAAAATATATATCATCAAGCATATAAAAAAGGTATACCTCAGTTTGACTTGAAAGTCATCGGAGAAACAGATGAAAACACTGGTACGGCAATTCGTTTTAAAGCTGATCCTGAGATATTCACTGAAACAACGACATACAACTATGAAATATTGCAACAGCGTATTAGAGAGCTTGCATTTTTAAACAAAGGTATCTCAATCACATTAAGAGATGAACGTGAAGAGGAAACCCGCGAAGACACATATCACTATGAAGGTGGTATTAGATCTTACGTTGAAATGTTAAATGAAAATAAAGAACCTATCCATGAAGCGCCTATTTATGTACATCAATCAAAAGACGATATTGAAGTTGAAATTGCACTTCAATATAACAAAGGCTACGCTACAAACCTTTTAACATACGCTAATAACATCCACACGTATGAAGGTGGTACGCATGAAGAAGGTTTTAAACGTGCGCTTTCTCGAGTATTAAATAACTATGGGATTAATAGTAAAATTATGAAAGAAGATAAAGAAAGACTTTCAGGTGAAGATACACGTGAAGGTTTAACAGCTGTTGTTTCAATTAAACACAGTGACCCACAATTTGAAGGACAAACTAAAACAAAACTTGGTAACTCTGAAGTACGTCAAGTCGTAGACCGTATATTTTCTGAACTTTTTGAACGCTTCTTATACGAAAACCCGCAAGTGGGTCGCACAATAATAGAAAAAGGCATTATGGCATCCCAAGCGCGCCTTGCAGCTAAAAAAGCGCGTGAAGTGACACGCCGTAAGTCTGCTTTAGAAGTCTCTAGTTTACCTGGTAAACTAGCCGATTGTTCTAGTAAAGACCCTTCTCGCAGTGAAATATTTATTGTCGAGGGTGATTCTGCCGGGGGGTCTACTAAGTCTGGACGTGACTCAGAAACACAGGCAATTTTACCGTTACGTGGTAAGATATTAAACGTTGAAAAAGCACGATTAGATAGAATTTTAAACAATAATGAAATTCGTTCTATGATTACTGCTTTTGGTACTGGTATTGGTGGAGAATTTGATCTCAGTAAAGCACGTTACCATAAAATTATCTTGATGACGGATGCTGACGTAGACGGTGCGCATATTAGAACATTGTTATTAACATTCTTCTATCGCTTTATGAGACCATTAATTGAAGCAGGATACGTTTATATCGCACAACCACCATTATTCAAGTTGACACAAGGAAAACAAAAATACTATGTGTTTAATGAACGTGAGTTAGAAAAACTTAAAGGGCAATTAGACCCAAGTCCAAAATGGTCTATTGCACGTTACAAAGGTCTTGGTGAAATGAACGCCGATCAATTATGGGAGACTACAATGAACCCTGAGAATAGAGCGATGCTGCAAGTATCGTTAGATGATGCTATAGAAGCTGACCAAGTTTTCGAGATGTTAATGGGCGATGTTGTTGAGAATCGTAGACAGTTTATTGAAGATAATGCAGTCTATGCAAACTTAGATTTCTAAGACAATGAACTGAATTTTTGAAGGAGGATATCTTGATGGCTGAATTACCTGAATCAAGAATTAATGAACGAAATATAACAAATGAGATGCGTGAGTCGTTCCTAGATTATGCGATGAGCGTTATCGTCTCACGTGCGCTACCAGATGTTAGAGATGGTTTGAAACCAGTACATCGACGTATACTTTACGGCTTACACGAGCAAGGTATGACACCTGATAAATCATATAAGAAATCTGCACGTATTGTTGGGGACGTCATGGGTAAATATCACCCTCACGGAGACTTATCAATATACGAAGCCATGGTAAGAATGGCACAGGACTTCAGCTATCGATACCCTTTAATTGATGGCCAAGGTAACTTTGGTTCCATGGATGGCGATGGAGCAGCGGCAATGCGTTACACTGAAGCGCGCATGTCTAAAATCACACTTGAAATGCTGAGAGATATAAATAAAGATACGATTGATTTTGTTGATAACTACGATGGTAATGAAAGAGAGCCGTCAGTCTTACCATCCAGGTTCCCTAACTTACTAGTAAACGGTGCTTCAGGTATCGCGGTTGGTATGGCTACTAATATCCCACCACATAATTTAACTGAAGTTATAAATGGTGTATTAAGCTTAAGTTATAATCCGGATATTACTATTGCAGAGTTAATGGAAGATATTCAAGGACCGGATTTCCCTACAGCAGGTATCATTCTTGGTAGAAGTGGCGTACGTCGGGCGTTTGAAACTGGACGTGGTTCAGTCCAAATGCGTGCAAGAGCTGAGATTGAAGAACGTGGTGGCGGCCGTCAACGTATCGTTGTGACTGAGGTGCCTTACCAAGTCAATAAAGCACGTATGATTGAAAAAATCGCTGAATTAGCACGTGATAAGAAAATTGAAGGCATTACAGATTTACGTGATGAAACAAGTTTACGTACTGGTGTACGTGTGGTTATTGATATACGTAAAGATGCAAACGCGAGTGTTGTATTAAATAACTTGTATAAACAAACACCATTACAAACGTCCTTTGGCGTGAATATGATTGCTTTAGTGAATGGTAGGCCAAGATTAATTAACCTTAAAGAAGCATTAGTTGAATATCTTGAACATCAAAAAGTAGTCGTTAGAAGAAGAACAGAATACAACTTGAAAAAAGCACAAGACCGAGCTCATATCTTAGAAGGTTTGAGAATCGCTTTAGATCATATTGATGAAATTATTCGTGTGATTCGTGAATCTGACACTGATAAGGTTGCAATGGCAAGCTTACAAGAACAATTCAAATTAACTGAACGACAAGCGCAAGCAATACTAGATATGCGTTTAAGACGTTTAACAGGTTTAGAAAGAGATAAAATTGAATCTGAATATAACGAATTAATTGCTTATATAGACGAGTTAAAAGCAATTCTTGCAGATGAAGAAAAATTATTACAACTTGTACGTGACGAATTAATTGATGTACGTGAACGTTTCGGTGATGAACGTAAGACGGAAATCCAATTGGGTGGTCTAGATAACATTGAAGATGAAGACCTTATACCAGAAGAACAAATTGTTATTACGTTAAGCCACAATAACTACATTAAGCGTCTACCAGTTTCAACATATAGAGCACAACATCGTGGTGGTCGTGGCGTACAAGGTATGCAAACGCTAGAAGAAGACTTTGTAAGTCAGCTTGTAACATTGAGTACCCATGATCATGTCCTATTCTTCACAAATAAAGGTAGAGTTTATAAACTAAAAGGATACGAAGTTCCTGAACTCTCGCGTCAGTCTAAAGGTATTCCAGTAGTCAATGCAATAGAACTCGATAATGACGAAACAATTAGCACAATGATTGCTGTTAAAGATTTAGAAAGTGAAGAAGATTATTTAGTGTTTGCAACATTGAATGGTATTGTTAAACGTTCAGCGTTAAGTAACTTCTCACATATTAACAAAAACGGTAAGATTGCTATTGGTTTCAAAGAGGACGATGAATTGATAGCAGTACGATTAACAGACGGGGATGAAGATATTCTCATCGGTACATCGCATGGTTCGCTCATCCGCTTTAATGAAACAGCATTACGTCCATTAGGGCGTACAGCTGCAGGTGTAAAAGGTATTACGCTCAGAGATGGCGATAGTGTCGTAGGACTAGACGTTACTAAAGCAGAAACAGATGACGAAATCCTTGTAGTAACAGAAAATGGTTACGGTAAACGTACGCCAGTAAGTGAATATCGTTTATCAAACCGTGGCGGTAAAGGAATTAAAACTGCAACAATCACAGAACGTAATGGTAAAGTAGTATGTATTACTTCAGTTGAAGGTAAAGAAGACTTGATGATTGTTACAAATGCAGGCGTCATTATCCGTATAGGCGTAGAAGATATTTCACAAAATGGCCGTGCTGCACAAGGTGTGAGATTGATTAAATTAAACGAAGATCAATTTGTTTCTACGGTAGCTAAAGTAGATGAAGAAGAAAAAGAAGCTGAAGAAAAAGAGCTACAAGAAACAGATGATGAAGTAATTGAAAGTACTGATAATGCAAGTGAAAATCAACAATCAGAATCAGTAGTAAATGATCATTTATCAGAGGATATTGTCCACACAGAAACAGAAGATGAGGACGAAACAGATGAAGACGGTCGCCAAGAAGTAAGAGAAGACTTTATGGACCGCATCAACGAAGACATTGATAACGAAGATAATGATGAAACGTAAATTTAAATGATGTAATCCAAGAAATGAGCCTGAGGCATATATTGAAATGTCTCAGGCTCATATAATATTGGTAGTATATGACTAGGATTGAAAATATATATTTCAACCCTAGTCATTTTAGTAAGGAGCGAGACAATGCATTCTTTTTAGAAAAATAGATTTTTGTCTCACTCTTTTTGTATTATTTAATTTTCTAATGATTTCATTGCATATGGAATTTCACTTATCAGTTGAGATGGCGGTACAACATACATTTTATCAGACAATGTTTCACCAATATAACTATGCGTATAAGTTGCACTTGTGACTGCTTCCTTGAGGTCATTAAATTGTCCCACAAAGCTTGTAATCATACCAGCAAGTGTATCGCCCATGCCACCTGTAGCCATTGCTGGCGTACCAATTGGAAGCTTGCATTCACTATCTTTAAAATAGATTTCAGTGCCGTGCATTTTTAACACAATTGTTGCGCCAATGTTATCAACCGCTTCACGATTACGTTCGTGAGTTTGTTCTTCTATTGGAATACCACTTAAACGTTCCCACTCTTTTTGATGGGGCGTAAAAATAACTTTACAGGTTGGAATATCTGGCTTCAATTTACTAAATATAGTGATTGCATCTCCGTCCACGATAAGTGTTTGATGTGGTTGGATATTTTGTAATAAGAACGTGATGGCATTGTTTCCTTTAAAATCACATCCTAACCCAGGCCCAATCAAGATACAATCTGTGTTCTCAATCATTTTAGTGAGCATTTTTGTATCATTGATGTCAATGACCATTGCTTCAGGGCAACGTGAATGTAACGCTGCATGGTTGGTTGGATGTGTAGCTACTGTGATTAAACCACTACCACTGTACACACAAGCACGTGCAGCAAGCATAATTGCTCCACCTAAGTTTGCGTTGCCTCCGATTAACAGAATTTTGCCATAATCCCCTTTATGTGTCTCGTCTTTACGCTTAGGAATACTTACGGATGAAATTGTTTCCAACATTGAAACCTCCTTTAGAGATATAAATTATGATCAATTTAGCTTATTTTAATGATTTGATTTTTTTATGAGTAAGTTTATTATTTTCGATAAAATAATACGTGGTTTTAAGCATTATCAAAGTGTAGTCTATTCTTATATTTACCCTAGTTACTTATTTTATAAATACAATAGAAAATATTATACCTGGTTTGCATTTTAGTCAATAGTTAGAAGTATTAAGCGTGGATTTGTTTTTAGAAAATATAAAATCACTTACTTTGCCTTATTAAAATACTAATTTAATACCATGTTACGGATATGCGTTAACCTATTGTCCTTAAAATTTTGTAAGCGTATACTCAAATTAATTGAAACACATTAAAAGCAAGGAGATGAAAATATGACATTGCAACTTAATGGAGAAAGTTTAACGATTAATAAAATAAAGGAATTACTATATCAAAGCGATGAAGTTAGTGTGACGGATGATGCATACCAGCGTGTAAAACAAAGCCGAGCAACCGTAGAGAAGATTATAGAGAATAAAGAAACGATTTATGGTATAACGACAGGATTCGGGTTATTCAGTGACGTACGGGTTGATGAAGGAGAATACAATCAATTACAAGTGAATTTAATTCGTTCGCATGCTTGTGGGATAGGAAAACCTTTTTCACAAGACGTTGCATTAGTGATGATGGTATTACGTCTAAATACATTACTTAAAGGTCATTCTGGTGTGACCGTCGATTTAGTAGATCAACTCATATACTTTATTAACAATAGAATCATTCCTGTTATTCCTCAACAAGGATCACTGGGTGCTTCTGGAGATTTAGCGCCACTTTCACATCTAGCTTTAGCGCTAATCGGAGAAGGCAGCGTATATTATAAAAACGAGGAAGTAGACAGCCGGCATGTCTTAAATCTATTAAATCGTACCCCTTTAAGATTACAGGCTAAAGAAGGCTTAGCTTTAATTAATGGCACGCAAGCCATGACTGCTCAAGGTGTGATTAATTATATAGAAGCGGAATATATAGGTTATCAAGCAGAATGGATTGCTGCACTCACACATCAAGCATTAAATGGTATAACAGACGCATACCATGAAAACGTACATAAAGTACGTCATTTCAAAGAACAAATCGATGTTGCAGCACGTATGTTAGATTGGCTTGAAGGTTCAAAATTAACTACATCACAAGGAGACATTCGTGTACAAGACGCTTATACATTGCGTTGTATCCCACAAATACATGGCGCAAGCTTCCAGGTATTTAATTATGTGAAAGAAAAACTTGAATTTGAAATGAATGCAGCTAATGATAACCCATTAATATTTGATGAAGATGATGAAACGTTCGTTATTTCTGGCGGGAACTTTCACGGACAACCAATTGCTTTTGCACTGGATTTCTTAAAACTGGGTGTTAGCGAATTAGCTAATGTTTCAGAAAGAAGACTAGAAAGACTTGTTAATCCGCAATTAAACAATGGCTTGCCAGCATTCTTAAGCCCACAACCAGGACTACAAAGCGGTGCGATGATTATGCAATACGCAGCAGCGAGTTTGGTTTCAGAAAATAAGACACTTGCACATCCAGCGAGTGTAGATTCCATTCCATCATCAGCTAACCAAGAAGATCATGTGTCTATGGGAACAATTGCCTCTCGCCATGGCTATCAAATGATTGAAAATGCACGGCGTGTGCTAGCAATAGAAGCTATTATTGCACTTCAAGCAGTAGAATATAAAGATATTGAAAAATTATCACCTAAAACGTATGACAAATATCAAGCTTTACGCAAGGTAGTACCCTCTATAACACGAGATCGACAATTTCATAAAGATATCGAAGCTGTTGCACAATATTTACTAGATCATGCTTATTCAAATGAAATTTAATTGTTTCAATGTCATCAGTCTTGAAAAATGGTGCGTTATTTGCTATATTTAAAACAACTCAATAAAGTTATTGTTCGTAGGATAAGTAGTGTTGAATCGTCTGATTTCAGAGAGCTTGTGGTTGGTGAGAACAAGCAATCAGTGTCAATATGAATCTACCTACTATAAAGAAGAACAATCGGATTTAACCGTTATTTTTGTGAAAGTGCAGTCTTTTTTGACTGTTAAATAGGGTGGCAACGCGTAAAGACCACGTCCCTTGTATAGGGATGTGGTCTTTTTTGTGTTCAATCTGAAAATATTTACATTTGAAAGGATGGAAAGTGATATGTTAGACATTAAACGATTTCGTAACGAACCAACGTTACTAAAAGACAAAGTTTCAAAACGTGGTATGGACGCAAAAGTAGTGGATGATGTATTAGCACTTGATGATAAGCGTCGTGAACTTATTCGCAGTGCTGAGGAAATGAAAGCGAAACGTAATAAAGTGAGTGGCGAAATCGCTGAGAAAAAACGTAATAAAGAAAATGCAGATGACGTTATTGTAGAAATGCGTAAATTAGGCGATGATATCAAACAATTAGATGCAGATTTAAATAAAGTAGATAAAGAATTAGAAGATTTATTATCACGTATCCCAAATATCATTCATGATGATGTGCCTGAAGGCGATTCTGATGAAGAGAATGTAGAATTAAAACGTTGGGGTACGCCAAGAGCATTTGATTTTGAAGAAAAAGCACATTGGGATTTAGTTGAATCATTACAAATGGCTAATTTCGAACGAGGCGCAAAAGTTTCTGGCGCTAGATTTGTCTTCTTAACTGGGGAAGGTGCTCAATTAGAAAGAGCATTGATGAACTATATGGTAACGAAACATACGACACAGCACGGTTACACTGAAATGATGGTGCCGCAATTAGTGAACGCCGATTCTATGTATGGTACAGGACAATTGCCAAAATTCGAAGAAGATTTATTCAAAATTGAAAAAGAAGGACTTTATACAATTCCAACTGCAGAGGTGCCATTAACGAATTATTATCGTAATGAAATTATTGAGCCAGATGTGTTGCCTGCTAAATTCACTGCCCAATCAGCTTGTTATCGTAGTGAAGCGGGTTCTGCAGGTAGAGATACAAGAGGCTTAATTCGATTACATCAATTCGATAAAGTAGAAATGGTGCGCTTTGAAAAACCAGAAGACTCTTGGAACGCATTAGAAGAAATGACACAACATGCAGAATCAATTTTAGAGGAGTTAGGATTACCTTATCGTAGAGTTATTTTATGTACAGGAGATATCGGTTTTGGTTCAAGTAAAACATATGACTTAGAAGTTTGGTTACCAAGTTATAACGAATACAAAGAAATCAGTTCTTGTTCAAATATTACTGATTTCCAAGCGCGTCGTTCTAACATTCGTTTTAAACGTGATAAAACAGCAAAACCGGAATTAGTGCATACGCTCAATGGCAGTGGCTTAGCAGTAGGTCGTACATTTGCTGCAATTGTAGAAAACTATCAAAATGAAGATGGATCAGTAACAATTCCAGATGCATTAGTACCTTATATGGGCGGTAAAACAGTTATACGCCCAGTTAAATAGAAAGATGAATTAAAGTTTAAATATCATGATAAACTACGTGAATGTTTAAAATGAGCTTAGCATCATCTAGCTTTAAAAAAGCAGGATTGTAATCTTTGCGAGATTACTATTCCTGCTTTTTTAATTTGGAGAAAGGGTAGGGAGGCCTCAATTTAAATGATTAATCATAGATAATAATACAGAAAAACAGCATTTTACTTAACTATAAGAGGGACGTCTAAAATAATGATTTAAAAATTCTGAAATTAAAACTATTATAAAAACAGCATTTTAACACTGTGGTTAGTCTAACGTAAGACAAGCAGATGTCTAAAAGCATTGAATATATTTTACGAGTCGTATTAAAATAGTCATATTATTTTCTTATTACAAAAAATTTAGGAGGTGGCGTTATGGAAACACATTTAACTTTTAGGCAAGGTGTCAAAGAATGTGTGCCTACATTGTTAGGTTACGCAGGTGTTGGACTTTCATTTGGTATTGTAGCAGTAGCTTCGGGTTTTAATTTACTCGAGATTATTTTGTTATGTTTACTCGTTTACGCAGGTGCTGCACAATTTATTATATGTGCGTTAGTCATTGCTGGGACACCCATTTCTGCAATCGCATTAACTACGTTTATTGTTAATTCAAGGATGTTTTTATTAAGTATGACACTTGCACCAAGTTATAAAGATTATGGTTTTTGGAATCGTATCGGGATGTCTACACTCATTACTGATGAAACATTCGGTGTTGCTATCACGCCACATTTAAAAGGAGAAAAAATTAATGATCGCTGGCTACATGGTTTAAATATCACAGCATACCTATTTTGGACATTTGCAAGTATCGTTGGCGCTGTCTTTGGTAAATACATAACTAACCCCGATGCTTTTGGTTTGGACTTTGCGATTACCGCGATGTTTATATTTTTGGCTGTATCGCAGTTTGATACTATTAAACAATCACAAATTAGGACTTATCTAGTATTAATCGTTTGCGTGATTATACTAATGTTTGTTTTAAGCTTTTTCATGCCTTCATATGTAGCCATTATATTAGCATCCGTCTTTACTGCTGCTTTAGGGGTGGTGATTGATAAATGACAACGACCCTACACATGTTATTAATCATCGTGTTATGCGGTGTGATTACTTGGTTAACACGCATCATACCCTTTATATTAATAACTAAAATTAGATTATCGGAAACAATCGTAAAATGGTTATCCTTTATTCCAATCACACTGTTTACGGCATTAATTATAGATGGTGTGTTAGAGCAACATGAAGGAACAATGATCTATAGTATTAATATCCCTTTTTTAGTTACTATGGTGCCAACAATTATTATCGCAGTCATTACACGAAGTCTAACGATGACAATTGTTGGCGGCATCTTGCTCATGGCTATTTTAAGATGGGTATTTTAAATATATGATTGAAGTACATCCCAAAATCCGTTAGAATGACAATAATTAGAAAATTATGAAATTTGAAGTACGCGTGCGTCATTGATGAAGTAAATCACTTTTATATACGTCGTTTTTTTAAACAATTAAAACTAAATCTTATTTCGAGAAGCAGAGGGACTTGGCCCGATGAAGCTTCAGCAACCGGCTTTTAAAGCACGGTGCTAATACCAACGACTCGTCGAATAATAAGTATTTTAACTTCTTACTTATTATAAATAGGTGAGAAGTTTTTTTACTAGGTAGGAGGTAAATGATGACAAATTATACAGTTGATACATTGGAATTAGGGCCATTTACAACAGAATCAGGTGAAACGATTTTAAATTTGAAATTACGTTATGAGCATGTTGGGTATCAAGGGCAACCATTAGTGCTGGTATGCCACGCATTAACAGGTAATCATTTGACGTATGGCACGGATGATAACCCAGGGTGGTGGAGAGGCATTATAGATGGTGGTTATATGCCTATTCATGACTATCAATTTTTAACATTCAATGTCATTGGGAGCCCATATGGTTCTAGTTCGGCACATACAGATGCAGACTTTCCTAAACATTTAACTTTACGAGATATTGTACATGCAATTGAATTAGGTATTAAAACGTTAGGGTTTGATCGAATTAATATTTTAATTGGAGGCTCTTTAGGTGGCATGCAAGCATTAGAATTATTATACAACCATAAATTTGAGGTCGATAAGGCAGTTATTTTAGCTGCTACAGACAAAACATCTTCATATAGTCGTGCATTTAATGAAATTGCTAGACAAGCAATTCAATTAGATCACAGCGAGGGTATGAGTATAGCAAGACAACTTGGCTTTTTAACTTATCGTTCGTCTAAGAGTTATGATAGACGCTTTACGCCGGACCAAGTTGTGAATTATCAAAAACACCAAGGTAACAAATTCAAGAAAAACTTTGACCCATTGAGCTATTTAACACTACTGGATGTCTTAGATAGCCATGATATAGATAGAGATCGCAAAGATGTAGATGAAGTATTTGGACGTCTTGATACTAAAGTCATGACGATGGGATTTACAGATGATTTATTATATCCAGATGATTTGGTATATGCGACTGGTGCTCGCTTTAAATACCATAAACACTTCTTTGTACCGGACAATGTAGGACATGATGGCTTTTTACTTAATTTTAATGATTGGGCGCCCAATTTATATCATTTCTTAAAAGTATCCAAATTCAAAAGAAAATAAATATATGGTTACGATGTACGTGGAAAAATAAGACGTCTGGAAGATGGCTTTCTAGTTGATTAAAAGAGTGAAGTGATTGCCTTACCAGGACGTCTTATTTTTATGGCATAACATCAGAAATAAATGAGGCATTTTGGTCAAATTAATGCGTAAAAGTACATTTTGAAGTATTAGTCTATTTTTGAATTTTATAGTTTGAGTGGAACTTCTATTAAAAAGGATTGTCAATAATTGTATAAAAGTTTTAAAGAGGTTAAAATAATAAACATAGACAAAATTAGTATAGGAGTGGCGAACTTGTTTTCTAAAATAGATACTAAAGCCACTATACTTAGTGTGATTACGTTAATTATAGTGGCTTTAGCTTTACATATATTACCACCACTTGGGTTGCTGTTAGGCTTATTTGCAACAATTCCAGGTATTATTTTATGGCATAAATCTGTAGAATCATTTGCTTTTACAGCGGTGGTTACAGTTGTGTTAACAACATTGCTGGGTAATATATTCGTGTTAAGCATTATGATCCTCTTGCTTGTAGTGAGTTTTGTAGTGGGTCAATTATTAAAAGAACGTACATCTAAAGAACGTATACTTTATATAACAACAACGTATATTAGTATTATTGCGTTAATTGCATTTATGATGTTACAAGCATTAAAAAAAATACCAAACGCTACATCATTAATTAAACCATTTAAAGACCAGATGTATAGTGTGATTGCTAACGCTTCTGTAAGCGCAGATTATAAACAAATGTTTGAAGAAACATTCCGCCAATCATCAGTTCAATTACCAAGTTATATTATTATTGGCGTTTTTCTATTAATATTAATCAATTTAATTATTACTTTTCCAATCTTGCGTAAATTCAAAATCGCTACGCCCATATTCAAACCATTATACGCTTGGCAAATGAAGCGTTCTGTATTATGGATATATATTATTGTATTAATATGTGTTATGTTTTCAACCGAGCCAAGCGCATTTCAAACTATCGTATTAAACTTTCAAACTGTGTTATCATTATGTATGTATATTCAGGGGTTAAGTGTGATTCACTTTTTCGGAAAGGCAAAATCAATGCCGCCAGCACTTACTATCATTCTAATGGTGGTGGGGACAATTTTAACACCATTAACACATATTGTAAGTCTCCTGGGTTTTGTAGATTTATGCATCAATTTAAAACGTATCATTAAAAAATGATTTGAGGTGGAAGAATGAACCGTCAATCCACTAAAAAAGCGTTGATTTTACCATTTATAATCATGGTATTGACAGCGATAGCGCTTGTAGTCGTTTGGTTTATTTTTAATCAATTGATTGCAGGTATAGCCACCGTTGTTTTACTTGTGATTATTATAGGGACAGCACTGATGGTAAGACAAGCTTTACAAAAACTGGATAGCTATGTAGATAGTCTAAGCGGAATAATTTCAGCAAGTAGCAACACTGCTATTAAAAAGCTACCGATTGGTATGATTATCTTAGATGAAAATGAAAACATAGAGTGGATGAACCAATTTATGTCAGAGCGTTTGGATCGAAATGTTATTTCTGATCCAGTCAACGAAGTATATCCTAACATCTTAAAGCAATTAGAAAAGACACAAGAAGTTGAAATTCAAGAAAATGAATATCACTACCGTGTAAGATATTCAGAAAAAGAACACGTACTTTATTTCTTCGATATAACAGAAGAAGTACACACACAAGCATTATACGAAGCATCTAAACCAATCATTGCCACACTATTTTTAGATAACTACGATGAAATCACTCAAAATATGAATGACACACAACGATCAGAGATTAACTCAATGGTTACGCGTGTGATAAGTAGATGGGCGACAGAATATAATATCTATTTCAAACGGTATAGTTCTGATCAATTTGTCGCTTATTTAAATCAACATATTTTAGATGAAGTTGAAGCGTCTAACTTTAGTATACTAAGTCAATTACGCGAAAAAAGCGTGGGTTACCGTGCACAATTGACGTTAAGTATTGGCGTAGGTGAAGGTTCTGAGAATTTAATCGACTTAGGAGAATTGTCACAATCTGGACTCGATTTAGCGCTAGGGCGTGGTGGTGACCAAGTTGCGATTAAGAATATGAATGGGAATGTGCGTTTCTATGGCGGTAAGACTGACCCAATGGAAAAACGTACTCGTGTCAGAGCACGTGTTATCTCCCACGCATTAAAAGATATTTTAATGGAAGGCGATAAAGTCATTATTATGGGACATACACGCCCAGATTTAGATGCTATAGGCGCAGCGATTGGTGTATCACGCTTCGCTATGATGAATAATCTAGATGCTTACATTGTGTTAAATGATTCGGATATTGATCCGACATTACGCCGTGTAATGGATGCTGTAGATGAAAAACCAGAACTCAAAGATCGTTTCATAACATCAGATGAAGCATGGGATATTATGACATCTAAGACAACTTTAGTGGTTGTAGACACACATAAACCAGAAATGGTCATTGATGAAAATATTTTAAATAAAGCAAATCGTAAAGTTGTGATTGATCATCACAGACGTGGCGAAAGCTTTATTTCTAGCCCATTACTCGTCTATATGGAACCATATGCAAGTTCTACCGCAGAGCTAGTGACAGAATTACTAGAATATCAACCGACAGAACAAAGATTAACACGTTTAGAATCGACGATTATGTTTGCAGGTATTATCGTAGATACACGTAATTTCACATTACGTACAGGCTCAAGAACATTTGATGCGGCAAGTTATTTACGGGCACATGGTGCTGATACAATCTTGACGCAGCATTTCTTGAAAGACGACTTAGATACGTATATTAATCGTACAGAATTAATTCAAACAGTGAAGTTACAAGATCACGGTGTAGCCATTGCGCACGGTTCAGATGAAAAAATCTACCATCCTGTCACAGTTGCACAAGCTGCTGATGAACTGTTAAGTTTAGATGGCGTAGAGGCTTCTTATGTAATTGCTAGAAGAGAAGATAACCTAGTCGGTATGTCTGCCCGTTCGCTTGGTGCAGTTAATGTTCAACTGACAATGGAAGCACTCGGTGGCGGTGGTCACCTGACTAACGCAGCGACCCAATTAAAAGATGTAACTGTCGAAGAAGCAATAGAACAATTACAACAAGCAATAACAGAACAAATGAGTAGGAGTGAAAATACATGAAAGTAATATTTACACAAGATGTTAAAGGCAAAGGTAAAAAAGGCGAAGTTAAAGACGTACCTGTAGGCTATGCAAATAATTTCTTATTGAAGAAAAACTATGCAGTTGAAGCGACGCCAGGTAATTTAAAACAATTAGAAAAACAACACGAAGCTGCTGA
Organism: Staphylococcus sp. GDY8P131P; assembly: GCF_017891975.1. Taxonomy (NCBI): domain Bacteria; kingdom Bacillati; phylum Bacillota; class Bacilli; order Caryophanales; family Staphylococcaceae; genus Staphylococcus; species Staphylococcus sp. GDY8P131P. Next base: position 18,185 of record NZ_JAESKF010000015.1, on the reverse strand, counting down.
AGCTGAGCGTCAACAAGAAATTGAAGATGCTAAAAAATTAAAAGAAACATTAAGTAATATTGAAGTTGAAGTATCTGCTAAAACAGGTGAAGGTGGAAAATTATTTGGCTCTGTAAGCACAAAACAAATCGCTCAAGCTTTACAACAACAACACGATATTAAATTAGATAAACGTAAAATGGATTTACCAAATGGTATCCATGCGTTAGGTTACACAAATGTGCCAGTTAAATTAGATAAAGAAGTAGAAGGTACAATTCGTGTACACACAGTTGAACAATAAAAACGGATTGAGATATGAGGTGTAATCATAATGGATGGAATGTATGAACAAAATCAAATGCCCCACAGTAATGAGGCTGAACAATCTGTCTTAGGTGCCATTATCATAGATCCGGAACTGATAAACAGAACTCAGGAAGTTTTACTTCCTGAGTCCTTTTATAGAGGCGCACATCAACACATCTTTAGAGCCATGATGAACCTCAACGAAGATAATAAAGATATTGACGTGGTTACAATTATGGATCAGTTGTCGTACGAAGGGCGACTAAATGAAGCGGGTGGCCCACAATATCTAGCAGAATTATCTAGTAATGTACCAACAACACGAAACGTTCAATACTATACAGATATCGTTTTTAAACACGCAACAAAACGTAAATTAATACAAACTGCTGATAGTATTGCGAACGACGGTTATAATGACGAATTAGAATTAGATACAATACTAAACGATGCCGAACGTCGTATCTTAGAATTATCGTCGACAAGAGAAAGCGACGGCTTTAAAGATATTAGAGACGTACTTGGAGAAGTATATGAAAACGCAGAATTGCTTGACCAAAATAGTGGTCAAACGCCGGGTATTCCAACTGGTTATCGAGATTTGGATCAAATGACAGCTGGTTTTAACCGCAATGATTTAATTATTTTAGCGGCTAGACCCTCTGTTGGTAAGACTGCCTTCGCACTTAATATTGCTCAGAAAGTAGCTACGCATGAAGACCATTTTTCAGTAGGTATTTTCTCACTTGAGATGGGTGCTGACCAATTAGCAACACGTATGATTTGTAGTTCGGGGAACGTCGATTCCAACCGTTTAAGAACAGGTATGATGACCGAAGAAGACTGGAATCGTTTTACGATTGCAGTAGGTAAATTATCTAGAACGAAGATATTTATTGACGATACACCTGGTATTCGAATTACAGATATCCGTTCAAAATGCCGCCGTTTAAAACAAGAACATGGCTTGGATATGGTCGTTATAGACTATCTTCAATTAATATCAGGTAGCGGCTCGAGATTTTCAGATAACCGACAACAAGAAGTATCTGAAATTTCGCGTACGCTCAAAGCGATTGCGAGAGAGATGGAATGTCCTGTCATTGCACTAAGTCAGTTATCACGTGGCGTAGAACAACGTCAAGATAAGCGACCAATGATGAGCGATATTCGTGAATCGGGATCAATTGAGCAAGACGCCGATATCGTTGCCTTCCTATACCGTGATGACTATTATAATCGTGGCGAAGATGAGGAAGACGACGATGGAGATACGAACTATGAACCTCAAACCAATGACGATAACGGCGAGATTGAAATTATTATTGCCAAACAACGTAATGGCCCAACAGGTACTGTGAAACTACACTTTATGAAACAATATAATAAATTTACAGACATCGATTATGCACATGCAGATATGGGTTAAGAAAAAGAAATAAAATTATTTTTTCCGTACAATAAATAACCAGGTTTATTTATTGTACGGTTTTTGTTTGTGTTTGATTCTTTATTATTTTATGAAGTATGTATTAGCATTTGAAAGAAAAGTCTTTGAAAACCTTGATAACAGTCAGTTTATAGTGTGTTGAGTGAAATTTGGATATTTACCAAAAACTAAAAAAACGTAAAAAATCAATGTTCGATTTTTGTTTGCAATATCGGTTTGGTATTGGTAGAATACTTAATGGTTAATTGAGAAAAACTTGGAGGTGCTCATATGTCATCAATCGTAGTCGTTGGGACACAATGGGGAGACGAAGGTAAAGGTAAAATCACAGATTTCTTAGCTGAACAAGCAGATGTTATTGCACGTTTTTCAGGCGGTAACAATGCAGGCCACACAATTAAATTTGGTGGAGAAACATATAAATTGCACTTAGTACCATCTGGTATTTTTTATAAAGAAAAATTAGCAGTGATTGGTAATGGCGTCGTTATCGACCCAGTCGCATTATTGAAAGAGTTAGACGGTTTAAATGAAAGAGGTATTTCTACAGATAATTTACGTATTTCTAATCGCGCTCAAGTTATTTTACCTTATCACATAAAACAAGATGAATATGAAGAAGAACGCCGTGGAGATAATAAAATTGGCACTACGAAAAAAGGTATCGGCCCTGCTTATGTAGATAAAGCACAACGTATTGGCATCCGTGTTGCTGATTTATTAGATAAAGAAACTTTTGAAAAATTATTAAAAGAAAATATTGAATACAAATCAGCCTACTTCAAAGGCATGTTTGATAAAGCGTGTCCATCATTTGAAGAAATTTTCGAAACTTATTATGCTGCAGGTCAACGCTTAGCAGAGTTTGTTACAGACACTGCAAAAGTTTTGGATGACGCATTTGTAGCTGAAGAAAAAGTATTATTTGAAGGCGCACAAGGGGTAATGTTAGACATCGATCATGGTACGTATCCATTTGTTACTTCAAGTAATCCTGTTGCAGGTAATGTCACTGTTGGTGGCGGTGTAGGACCAACATTTGTATCGAAAGTTATTGGCGTATGTAAAGCATATACCTCACGTGTTGGTGATGGCCCATTCCCAACAGAATTATTTGATGAAGATGGAGACCATATTCGTGAAGTTGGCCGTGAATACGGTACAACTACAGGACGTCCACGTCGTGTTGGTTGGTTTGACTCAGTCGTGTTACGTCACTCTCGTCGTGCAAGCGGGATTACAGACCTTTCTATTAACTCTATCGACGTGTTAACAGGTCTTAAAGAAGTGAAAATTTGTACAGCATACGAATTAGATGGTAAAGAAATCACAGAATACCCTGCGAACTTGAAAGATTTACAACGTTGCAAACCAATCTTTGAAACATTACCAGGTTGGACAGAAGATATTACAAGTTGCCGTTCATTAGAAGAATTGCCAATGAACGCACGCAGATATTTAGAACGCATTTCTGAATTATGTGATGTTCAAATTTCTATCTTCTCTGTAGGGCCCGACCGTAACCAAACAAACTTATTGAAATCATTATGGTAAGCTACTTAGTTAGATGCCCAAACCTTTAGAATTAAAAATAAAATTTTAAATATACAAACCCCTTGCAAAGGCTATTTCAAATTAGCATATCTGCAAGGGGCTTTTTGTTTAAATATTAGATTGTGTTAAGTGTTGATCACGAAAGTTTAGAATATGATCAACTGCTAATTGATAACCTGTTTTATCACTAGATTGTACAGATTTAACTTTTTTAATATTTTGTTGATAATATGGTAATGCTGCTAGCATGTCCAGCACAGTTTGTTTTAATTGCTCTGGCGTTATATCTTCTGTATTTAATTGACGACCAATATTTAACTTTTCAATCTGCTGGGCGACAACAGGTTGGTCGGCACTTTGCGGAAAAGCTAACATCGGCACGTCCATCAACATAGCTTCGTTTGTACTATTCATGCCTGCATGGGTTAAGAATAAGGCAGTATGTTGTAATAACTCTGTTTGAGGAACGTACTGTGCAACGGTAAAGTTAGATGGTATCATATCAAAATCTTCGAGTTGATTACGATAACCAATTGAAACGACGAATGAAGCATCAATATCTGCTAAAGCCTTAAAGCAATGATTGAAAAAAGTAGCATTTTGGTTGAAAACTGTCCCGAGGGAAATATAAATGACTGGACGCGTTGTACCGATTTGGTCCATAAATCCAGAAACATTAGGTTTAAGTACTGAAGGTCCAACAAATTTATAATCATTTGGATCAAAAGTATCATAATTGATTTGGAAACCTTTCATCACATAAGCAATGTTAATATTTCCCGGGTTATTCATGACTTCAAAACGTGAAGGAACAATGACATTATATGTGCTCTCTACGTGATTTTTTAATACTTCAAATGTTTCGTCAGCTTGTTGGATTTCCTCAGCATTCACGGTAGAAGTTAAATGATTTATAAATGTATCAAATGTTGCTTTTGTATGTGCGAAAGACGAAACAGATGAAACAGATGGTAAATTTAATTTCTGTGCAAGTATATAGCCACAACTAAACATAGAATCATGAATCATATAATCAAAATGTTCATTTTTAGTTTCTCTTAAAATGCGTGGAACAATAATATCTACTGTTCTCAATAAGCCATTAATGACATTAAATAAGTGATGATTTTCATGATGAGTGAATGCACTCATAATAGCTTCTGTAGGTAATGTTCTAATTTCAGCGCCTGTTTCACTTAATTTATCTTTGTACAAATCACTTGCATAATAAACGACTTCTTCGCCACGTTTCACTAATTCTTTAACAACTGCAATGGTTGGATTAACATGCCCAGCAGAACCTGGGTTAACAAATAATATTTTTGCCAATATTGCGCCTCCTTGTATGTTGTGAGGCCGTGACCTCAATAAAGTCTCGGTATCTCGACATCAATATGATATAGGTAGTAGATGATAAAGCGCACTTTTTATACACGAGTTTGGTTCATGAATCACTTACTTACGAAGAGGAGTAGAACTTATGTAAGCACCTTAGCACTTATATCCCCTTTTATGCTTTAGCGATTGCTACTTATACATGGGCTCATGCCTATGTCATCTTTTAGCCATAGCAAAACGTATACATAACCTTGAGCTCGTATAGTCTTCTATAAAGACGAGTAATACTTATATAAGCGATTCATCTTTTGTAACACGTCTTAGTCATCTAGCCTTGGCGGGGCGGCATCATCATTTTAGAAAATGTGACTTTTGCCCTGCTCTGATATAATTTTAGCAAAAGATATTTAAAACAAAAATATTTTGTATTTATTATTTAGATTTTAAAATATAAATGATTTTCAAATAAAGATGAAATGAGGTTTATAACCGAAATAACATCCGTTTTAAAAAGATAAATAAGGCGGATAAATACTATTTTGTCAGTGTTTAATGTTGTTTTCTTACTTTATACATTAATGTTAGAAAATTATACTAAATAAATTTTAAAAATAGCTTGTCATCCTTAATAAGAGTTGATATAATTTATCTTGTGCTTAAGAGAGGCTCCTTGGTCAAGCGGTTAAGACACCGCCCTTTCACGGCGGTAACACGGGTTCGAGTCCCGTAGGAGTCACCATTTTTTTAGGTCTCGTAGTGTAGCGGTTAACACGCCTGCCTGTCACGCAGGAGATCGCGGGTTCGATTCCCGTCGAGACCGTATTGCCCATCCAATAGGATGGGCATTTTTTTATGTGGTTTGAACATAAAACATGTCAAATTTGAACCTGATATAGGGAGTAAACGACTGAGATAAAAATACGCTTATAACAAGCTTTCGAAAAGCGACACTTATTACGTGCTTAAGCTCATGCCATCTTTTATGAATTTTGATAGTGTTTGCCAAGACAGACCAACGCACTCATTTTAGTGAAATATATTTTACTTGGTTACCATCTTGCTATAACGCTTTTTTATACAATTAAAATCAAAAAGGTTAAACTAGAAAGTAATAAGTGGGATAAACGTGAGGTGAGACGATGACTGTAGATCCAAAATTAAAGGATTTAGATATGCTAGATACCATCAGTGAACGACACGGTGAATTACGAAATATTATAGAAACTAAAGCAAACGACATCAATGGCATACACAATTCTAGTTCTGAATGGTATATCATGGCTAAACTATATGAAAGCACATTAACATTTGTAGAAGTAACACAAGCTGTGAATTTAACGAGACAAGCTATTCATAAATCAATTAAACAATTAGAAGAAAAAGAATTGGTTAAAGTTAAAAATATGACCCATAATAAAAAAGAAAAATGTGTGTCACTGACATATCAAGGCATCAAATGTATAGAACACTATATGACTTATAAACAATCAATTGAAACACATATTGAAGCGATGATAGGTCCCGAGCAATTCCAGACTTTTAAAATGATTTTACAACAAGATTGGCAACTCAAAGACTTAAAAGAGAATGACCCTAAATAAATGAAACGAATGAAGTATTGAGCCATTTCATAAAATGTGGCTTCAATACTTTTATTTTTAAATTTATTATCGTCAACTTAGTTGACAATAATTATAAAATTTTGCTACAGTAAGTAAGTTGATTATTCAAGGACATTGCTTTGAAGCAACTAAAATATCTATACATACCAATGAAAATGGCAATGTATAAATTTCAAAATTCAAATTGTGAATGTTCAATCATACAAATAAATTTGAATGGTAATATAGGAATAAGTTATGAACATAGAGGTTTTTAAAAAGAATGATTACTAGTCATATCGTGTACCAATGCATTATGTATACATATTAAGCATTCTTAAGTCTCTCAATGATACTTATACTTCATTTGACCATTAAAAGGAGTATATTAAATGGCTACACAAGTAAAAGTAAAAAATCCAAAAATGTACGCACTCGTACTTATGATTGGTGGATTTATGGGTCTGTTTAGTGAAACAGCGTTAAATATGGCTTTAACAGATATTATGACAGATTTCCAAGTTTCAGCTGCAGTCGTGCAATGGCTTACGACGGGGTACTTGCTCGTAATGGCTTGCTTAGTCCCCGCATCATCTTATTTAATTAAATGGTTTAATACCAAACAACTGATTATTACTGGTATTCTGTTATCATTATTAGGTGTCATTATTGGTGCACTCGCACCGAGTTTCGGATTCCTTTTATTAGGACGTATCGTACAAGCACTCGGTACAGGGATTTTATTACCAATCATGGTAACAGTATTAATGCTTATATTCCCTATAGAAAAACGGGGCGCCGTAATGGGGATCATGGGACTGGTTATTACTGCTGGACCAGCTCTTGGACCAACGCTTTCAGGTGTTATTATTTCTGCTTCAAGTTGGCATTTTATTTTTTGGATTAGTGCTATTTTATATATTATTGTATTATTATTAGCTATTTCGAAGGTAGAAAATGTAGGCGAAATTACAAAACCTAAAATCGATATCATTTCTATTGCTTTATCTACGGTAGGGTTTGCAGGGTTAATTTTTGCATTAAGTTCTTTAGCAGAAGCCTCTTTTACAAATATCATAGTATGGCTACCACTACTTATAGGCGTCGTTGCATTGGCAATCTTTATTGCACGTCAATTTAAAATCGATTCGCCCATGTTAAATTTAAATGTGTTCAAATATCCCATGTTTGTTTTAGGTACTGTAATGGTTTTTGTAACTATTTTATGCGTACTTTCTATGGGTATCTTACTCCCACTTTATTTAAAGGGCGCTTTGCTATTTAATTCCATTATAGCCGGTTTAATCTTATTGCCAGGTAATGCTATCAATTTAGTATTATCACCTGTGGTAGGGTCTTTATTCGATCGATTCGGCGCAAGATATTTTGGCATTATTGGATTTTTACTGATGTTTATTGCAGCGATGGCCTTTGCATTGATGATTTCAGTTTCTACCCCTGTTTGGGCTATTATTTTAGCGTTTATGGTGCTTTTCTTTGGTATATCTATGGTGATGATGCCAGCACAGACAAATGCTTTAAATCAATTACCTCATCACCTTTACGCAGACGGTTCGGCGACGATTACGACTTTAATTCAAGTGGCAGGTTCAGCTGGTACTGCCATCGCGATTACCATTTATACGACTGCGATGCATGCATTTGGTACAAACCATCCCAATGCTGAACAAGAGGTCATACTGGCGTACGGTATTCAATACGCATGCTTCTTTATTGTTGGATTGACAGTTATCGGATTTATCTTATCGCTGTTCGTTAAAAAAACTAAAAAAATATAACTCTATCAGTGATGCATATACAGGATCGAGGCCGTCATGTTTCAGTCATAACTAAAAGCATTAGAATGACAAAACATACGCCTTCTGTGATATGTATCACTTTATTTTTGCGCTATAGGCAATAAGGTCGAACAATGATATCATTTTATATAGACTGAATATGACTATAATTTATGATAATTACCCATTTAATAGTAAAAAATGTTATAATTTTACAATATACCAATTTTATTTTTTGTATAGAAAAATAGAATTAGCACGCTATAAATGGTAAATTATATTATAGAGAAATGCGTAGAAATTTATGTAAATGTACTACAATTTAGAAATGAGGTTTATAAATATGGCTAGAAAAGTTGTGGTAGTAGATGACGAAAAACCAATTGCTGATATTTTAGAATTCAACTTAAAAAAAGAAGGCTATGAAGTATACTGTGCGTACGACGGAAACGACGCAGTAGATTTAATATACGATGAAGAACCAGATATTGTCTTATTAGATATTATGTTACCTGGCCGTGATGGTATGGAAGTATGTCGCGAAGTCCGCAAAAAATACGAAATGCCAATTATCATGTTAACAGCAAAAGATTCTGAAATTGATAAAGTTTTAGGGCTAGAGCTTGGGGCTGATGACTACGTAACGAAACCATTTAGTACGCGTGAATTAATCGCACGTGTAAAAGCAAATTTACGCCGCCATTATTCGCAACCAGCACAAGAAGTGAATGATGCGTCTAATGAAATTACAATCAAAGATATTGTTATCTACCCAGATGCGTATTCTATTAAAAAACGCGGTGCAGATATCGAATTAACACACCGTGAATTTGAATTATTCCATTATTTATCTAAACATATGGGTCAGGTAATGACACGTGAACATTTATTACAAACGGTTTGGGGCTATGACTATTTTGGTGACGTACGTACAGTAGACGTAACAATTCGCCGCTTGCGTGAAAAAATTGAAGATGATCCATCTCATCCAGAATATATAGTGACACGCCGCGGTGTTGGATATTTCCTCCAACAACATGATTAGGGGATAGTGTTAAATGAAATGGCTTAAACATTTTCAATCGTTACACACGAAACTTGTTATTGTCTATGTATTGTTAATCGTAATCGGAATGCAGATAATCGGTTTATACTTTACCAATAGTCTAGAAAAAGAATTAACGCAAACATTTAAAAATAATATTTCGCAGTACGCGAAACAAATAGAAATCAATATTGAAAAAGTCTATGACGAAGATAACTCAGTTAATGCTCAAAAAGAAGTACAAAACTTATTAAATGAGTATGCGAATAGACAAGAAATAGAAGAAATCCGTTTTATTGATAAAGACCAAATTATTATGGCTACCTCGAAGCAGTCTACGCGTAGTCTAATTAATCAAAAAGCTAATGATAGTTCTATACAAAAAGCCTTATCTTTAGGGGAAATTAATAGCCATACGGTATTAAAAGACTATGGTAACGGTAAACAGCGTGTGTGGGTCTACAATTTACCAGTGAAGACATCAAACGACGGCACGATTGGTAATGTTTATATTGAAGCAGATATAAACGATGTTTATAACCAATTAAGTAATATCAATCAGATATTTATTGTTGGGACAGGTATCTCTCTTTTAATCACAGTTATATTAGGTTTCTTTATTGCGCGCACAATTACCAAACCAATTACAGATATGCGTAACCAAACGGTGGAAATGTCTAAAGGTAATTATACGCAACGTGTTAAAATATATGGTAATGACGAAATTGGTGAACTCGCGCTAGCCTTCAATAACCTTTCAAAACGAGTACAAGAAGCACAAGCAAATACTGAGAGTGAAAAACGCCGTTTAGACTCAGTTATTACACATATGAGTGACGGTATTATCGCAACCGATCGCCGTGGTCGTGTACGTATTGTGAACGACATGGCATTGACAATGATGGGCATGAAAAAAGAAGACATTATCGGTCATTATATGTTAAACATGCTTAAATTAGAAGAAGACTTCTCATTAGATGAAATCCAAGAAAACAACGATAGTTTCTTATTGGATATCAATGAAAGTGAAGGTATTATTGCACGTGTTAACTTCAGCACAATCGTACAAGAAACTGGGTTCGTGACAGGTTATATTGCTGTGCTCCATGACGTTACGGAACAACAACAAGTTGAACAAGAACGCCGTGAATTCGTAGCAAATGTGTCACATGAACTACGTACGCCATTAACCTCAATGAATAGTTATATCGAGGCCTTAGAAAGCGGTGCATGGAAAGACGATGAATTAGCGCCACAATTCTTATCCGTCACACGTGAAGAAACAGAACGTATGATTCGACTTGTAAATGATTTACTACAATTATCTAAAATGGACAATGAATCAGACCAAATCACTAAAGAAATTGTCGACTTCAATATGTTTATCAATAAAATTATCAACCGTCATGAAATGTCTGCTAAAGACACGACATTTGTCCGTGAAATTCCAAATCAAACTATCTTTACAGAAATTGATCCAGATAAGATGACACAAGTGTTCGACAATGTGATTACCAACGCGATGAAATATTCACGTGGTGATAAACGCGTCGAGTTTCACGTGAAACAGAACGCGCTTTATAATCGTATGACAATTCGTGTTAAAGATAATGGTATTGGTATCCCTATTAACAAAGTAGATAAAATCTTTGACCGTTTCTACCGTGTGGATAAAGCCCGTACACGTAAAATGGGTGGTACAGGTCTAGGACTAGCGATTTCTAAAGAAATTGTCGAAGCGCACAATGGCCGTATCTGGGCGAATAGTGTAGAAGGACAAGGAACGTCAATCTTTATTACACTTCCATGTGAAGTACTAGAAGATGGTGATTGGGATGCAGAGTAAAGAGTTGATTAAATCTATCATACTGTTTCTTTTAGTATTGATGAGCGCTATTTTAACGTATATGACATGGAACTTTTCACCTGATTTAGCGAACGTGGATAAAGATGATAATAGTAAGAAAGAAGCAAAATCAAATACAATTGGTAAACCTTTAGACCAAGGGATGTCTCAAGTGGTTACGCCATATCAAGTCATTCACTCTAAAGGCGAAAACACAGAAGGTATGGAAGCAACACGTAGCAATGTTGAAGAAACGATTCAGCCGTTAAAAAACCACCGCGTTTTACATGCTGAACAAATGCACAGTAACCATAATTTAATTATTCCAGATTTAAGCGATGAATTTTTAGTATTAGACTTTACGTATGATATGCCGTTAGCCACATACTTAGGACAAGTTTTAAATATTAATGCTAAAGTACCAAACAACTTTAAATTTGATCGTCTTTTAATCGATAATAATCAAGATGGTAAGATTAAACTTTATGCTATTAGTAAAGATAGACATAACGTCGTACGCATGACCACGACGGTTAAAGCAGATAAATTTTCACAAGCGATGAAAAAACAACAACAACAAATGCAACCATACACAGAAATTATTACGAATAAAGATACTATCGATAAGGCAACACATATTTTTGCGCCTAAATCACCAAAAGGACAAAAATCTTATCACACGATTTTTAATCGAATTAGTGTAGATACAATGAATTCTATTCTATTTAATGATTCAGTTGTTGTACGTAGTTCAAGAAGTGGTTCAGTGACTTACAATAACAATACAGGCGTTGCAAATTACAACGATGAAACTGAAAAATATCGCTATACGAATCTTTCAGAAGATGAAGCTCGTTCAAATAATATGCAAGACAGTATGCCAAGTACCTATGCATATATCAATAATCACGGTGGTTTTACCGATGATTTCAGATTATTCCACACCGACAATAAACGTGGTGAATTGACATATCAAATGTTCTTAAATGGTCGACCAACATTTAACGATGACGATTTAAACACATTAAAAGTATCTTGGGGTAATAAAGGTATTTTTGGTTACGCACGTACACTATTAAAAGCCAATGTAACCATTGATAGTGGTGAAAAGGAAGTAGACTTGCCTGGTGCTGAAACGGTCCGTTCTGAACTAGCTAATAATCCTGAAATAGAATTCGAAAAGGTAACCAATATGACCATAGGTTACAGCATGGAGGATAAGAAAGATAACGGCGATATCGAAATTCAACGCAACAGTGAATTCAATCCACAATGGTATGTAGAGTACGATGGCCAATGGCTTGCATACAAAGATGGGGGGCTAGAATAAATGAACTGGAAACACACGAAAACCTTATTTATTTTTGTATTTATTCTAGTGAACATTAGCCTCATCATTATCTATATTGATAAAGTGAATAAATCACACATTAATGACAGCGCCGACGAAAACGCAGTTAACTTTAAACAAGAAAAAATTGAAATTCCTGATAACTTACCAACCGTTAAAAATATTAAAATGCAGTTGCTGACCGCGAGATCTAACGACTTTTCATCCTATGCTAAATCACGTTCACATGTAACAAGTGAAGATTCTGGTCAAAAAATCAAAGGTGATATTAACAACCCTATTGATGTCAGTAACGACCAATATACAGATTTAAAATCTTATGTTAAAGATAGTGTTTATAAAGGCAAAAATTATGAAATGAGTAAGATTGACGATGATCACGTCACATTCGAACAGACATACAACAATTTTCCAATAATGAATAATAGCAAAGCCAAACTTGAATTTAACATTAATGATGATGGCAAAGCTTCCAGCTATAGACAAACAGCCATGAAAACCATAGCGCCTTCAGAAGGTGCCAATAATGATAAGAAACAAGTAAACACAGCGAGAAGTGCAATTGAAGCACTCTATTACAATCGTTACCTCAAACGCAACGATGAAGTGACCAACATCCGACTGGGTTACTACACCGTCGTTAAAGAGCCTAACGTTCAAGTATTAGAAGCCAATTGGGAAGTCAAAGTTAAGCATGCAAATGAGCTCAAGACATACTACGTCGAAGCTATATCAGATAGCCCGAAAATTATTGAAGAATAATAAGAGTGATATTTTTGTAGTTTTTGCAGCGTGATTAAAAACATTGTGCAGTAGTATCAATCAGTTTTATAAAACTTGTATTAACCACTGACGATAAGAGAGCGGATATACGAAATTAAACGCATCATTTTTGATTTCTATACCGCTCTTTTTCTATAAAAATAGAGAAGCGGCATTTTAAAAATGAGCTGTTTTATTAAACAATAAACTCAGTTTAAGCATCAAAGTATGTTAAAATAGATTATTGTTAAATGATAATGTATGAATGTGCAAAAACACGAGACGATATCATGTTATAAAAATGAATTCAAAACACCTATAAATGGTGAAAAAGTGATAAGTACATATTTTAAAATTCATTTTAGCTATTATAAAAACATCAATAATTAGACGGAAGGCATGCTAAGGGCATATAAACCGTAGACTGCCTTTAAGCATATAAGCAAATAGGTTTATTAGATTAGAAAGGGTGAATCGCTTGATACGGATGAGTGTATTAGCGAGTGGTAGTACAGGAAACGCCACTTATGTAGAAAGTGATAAAGGTAGTATCCTTGTCGATGCAGGCTTAACAGGTAAAAAAATGGAAGCACTATTTGGACAAATCGACAAACAAATTAAAAATTTAAATGGCATCTTAGTGACACATGAACATTCAGACCATATCAAAGGCCTCGGTGTCTTAGCACGTAAATACGGCTTGCCCATTTACGCAAACGAAAAAACATGGTCAGCGATTGAAAAGAAAGACAGTAAAATTCCAATGGATCAGAAATTCATTTTTAATCCATACGATACAAAATCTATTGCAGGATTCGATATCGAGTCCTTTAACGTATCTCATGATGCCATAGATCCACAATTCTATATTTTCCATAATAATTATAAAAAATTCACGATACTTACTGATACAGGCTACGTTTCAGACCGCATGAAAGGTATGATTCAAGGTAGCGACGCTTTCGTATTTGAAAGCAATCACGACGTTGATATGCTGCGCATGTGCGGTTATCCATGGAAAACCAAACAACGTATCCTAAGCGATATGGGACACGTATCCAACGAAGATGCAGGACATGCAATGACAGATGTCATAACAGGCAGCACCAAACGCATTTACCTGTCCCATTTATCACAAGATAACAACATGAAAGACCTTGCCCGCATGAGTGTCGGCCAAGTCCTAAACGAACACGATATCGATACAGAAAAAGAAGTCCTCCTCTGCGACACAGACAAAGCACAAGCCACACCAATATATACACTATAGAAGCGCTTGGTCTCATAGGTTGTGGGACCTAGCGCTTCTTAATGCATTAGCCTCAGCTAATGTAAACCGTAGTTTAGTAGTATTAACCAAAAAGTTTAGCGGCTCTTAATGCATTAGCCAAGGGCTAATGTAAACCTAAGATATATTGTGGGACCTAGCGCTTCTTAATGCCTCAGCTAATGTAAACCGTAGTTTAGTAGGCTTAACCAAAAAGTTTAGCGGCTCTTAATGCGTTTGCCAAGGACTAATGTAAATTCATATAAGATGTAGGACATAGCATTTCTAAATGTAGCCAACAGCAAGTTGTTGTAATCTTAAATTTGGCATAAGTTTAGTGATTTTTTAAGTAACGAATATATATTCAGTATCTATACAAATAAAATATGATAGAAGTCTTAGCCTATATTTCAATGAGAGTATAGGCTATTTTTGTGGTTAAGAAATTAAAACAAAAGATAATTGGAATATAAAATAATTTAAAGTAGGCTAATAACATAGTTATACATATATGCATTTATCTGATAATTTATAAACAGTGGATAACTTCGCTTATAGCATGAATAACTCAGACAAAATGTAAAAAATACGTAAATTATGTGAATAAGTATGTAAGACACCCAGTATCTTATCCACTAAATTATGCAAAGTTATCCAGAGGTGTGCACAATTAATATAGAAATACCCACATTATACACAGAGTTATCCACAAATAAACAAGTTATACACGTATAATCGTGAAAATATCGTAAATATTTTTAAATTATCGTATACATTCCTGTTATAATAAGAGGGAATAGTGTGAATAAGTGAATAACTTGTGGATAAGTATAATAACTACTGATTCTTAAAGCTTTTACAGGAGGCAAATAATGAAAATTACTATACTTGCAGTAGGTAAACTAAAAGAAAAATACTGGAAACAAGCAATAGCTGAATACGAAAAAAGACTTAGTGCTTATTCAAAAATAGAAATTATAGAAGTACCAGATGAAAAAGCACCTGAAAATATGAGTGATAAAGAAGTAGAACAAGTCAAAGAAAAAGAAGGCCAACGTTTACTAGCAAAAGTAAAACCACAATCTACAGTGGTAACTTTAGAAATTAAAGGGAACATGCTGACGTCTGAAGGATTAGCTAAAGAAATAGAAGGACGAATGACTAGAGGACAAAGCGACTTCACATTTATTATTGGCGGGTCCAATGGTTTACACCAGGACGTCTTAAACAGAAGCAATTACGCCTTGTCATTTAGTAAAATGACTTTTCCACACCAAATGATGCGCGTCATCTTAATTGAGCAAGTCTACCGTGCGTTTAAAATTATGCGAGGGGAAGCGTATCATAAGTGATGCGGTTTTTGATATGCTTCTGATTATCAATAATTTTGCTAAAAATCTAATTATAATATCTAAAAAAACATTATCTAATGTATTTTTGATATAATTAGAAGAAAGATAATTATCAGGAGAAAATAAATGAAACTTAAGAACATCAAAAACAATGAATTTAAAATTGATAATGACAATAATGATGTGATTTTAAACTCTTTAAATATAGGATTAAAATCGTATTTTAGTAGTTATAAAAGTATAAGAGAAAATTTTGACAAACGAACGTATAGTTATAGTCATAAACAGGATTACTATGAGAATTTTTCAGAAACTATTTTACATTTTCATCACTTTTTTGAATTAATCTTAAAGGAGCTATTGAGAGATGAGGAAGAATTATTGCCCTTATTTATATCAGATGATTCAGAATTAATAACAAGACTCATTCAAAAAATGCCATTATCTGAGAAAAAACGCAAAGAATTCATTCAACAAATACCACTATCTGACAATGAATTGAAAAATTTAAAAAGCTTAAGTTTTAGTCAATCACTTAATAGGGCCTGTGAAGTAATTAAATTAAAACCAGAAGTAAAATTCAAATTCTTAGCAAAGCATAGATCAGAATTTGATTATTTAAACTACTTAAGAAATAAAATATGGCATCAAGGAAAAGTAATGCTTAAATATGAAGCGTTTGACTTTTTAATAGGACAATATATTTTACCCTTAGTAAAAGAATGCTTAGAAGTTTCAGAATATAAGGAAAAATATAGAAGCCATAAAATTTGGAGATTTAATAAAAACAGTTTAGAAATTAATCCTTTTGAAGATATAATTGAAGAATTTAAAAATGAATCTCCAGCGATTGATAAAATTGCTGTCTTAAAAGAACTTGGTAGAGCATCCTATTACAGCCATTATGGTAAAGGTTTTGGTAGCATTATGGATTCGAGAAATCAAAGCGCTAACCAACTAGCACAAGCAGAGTTGAATAATAGTTTTACATTTACCAATGAAATTTTAAAATGTCCATGTTGTGCTGCGATGTCCTTAGTAACATACACTAAAGAAGTAATTACTGATATTTATGAATATGAGTACGAGGATGAACAAGGTAATGTTCAATTTTATGAACAAGAAGATAGTTTTCAATGTATATATACAGTTAAATGTGCAAATTGTAGTTTTCAATTAAATGATAAAGGTATTAAAAATTTAAAAGAATATGAATTTGATGTTGAAGATTACTGGATAAATATAGACCACTATTAATAAAAGGGAGAGAAAGTATATGGCAACAATTGGATTTGAAGAAAAGTTATGGCAAGCTGCAGATAAATTACGTGGCAGTATGGATGCAGCAGAATACAAGAATGTAGCGTTAGGTATTATATTTTTGAAATATGTCTCTGATTCTTTTGAAGAAAAATATGAAGAATTGAAAAATGATGAATATGCAGACGAAGAAGATAAAGATGAGTATTTAGCAGAGAATATTTTCTGGGTTCCTAAAGAAGCACGTTGGCAATATATTAACGATAATTCAAAGAAACCAGAAATTGGTCAAATTATTGATAAAGCAATGATAGCAATTGAAAAAGAAAATGAGTCATTAAAAGGCGTGTTACCTAAAGATTACGCAAGACCAGCATTAGATAAAGAAAAATTAGGCGATATTATCGATCTATTTACATTCAAAGTTGGCGATTCTGAAAGTAAGAAACAAGACGTATTAGGTCGTGTTTATGAATACTTCATCGCAAAGTTTGCAAGTGCTGAAGGTAAAAATGCGGGAGAATTCTATACACCTGCGTCAATTGTTAAGCTCCTTGTCGAAATGATTGAACCTTATGAAGGTAGAATCTATGACCCATGTTGTGGTTCTGGAGGTATGTTTGTTCAAAGTGAACGTTTTATAGAGCGTCACCAAGGACGTTTAGATAATATTGCGGTTTATGGTCAAGAATCAAATCCAACCACTTGGAAATTGGCAAAAATGAATTTGGCTATTAGAGGTATTGATAGTGATTTAGGTGACCATCATGCTGACACGTTCCATAATGATTTACACAAGGGGCTAAAAGCAGATTTTATCCTTGCTAATCCACCTTTTAATGCGAGTGATTGGGGACAAGAAAAATTACTAGATGACCATCGTTGGAAATTTGGTATCCCTCCAAAAGGAAATGCTAACTATGCGTGGATTGAACACATGATTTCTAAGCTAGCACCGAGTGGTACTGCAGGATTTGTTTTAGCAAATGGCTCAATGTCTACAAGTGGTAAAGATGAATTAGAAATTCGTAAAAACTTAATCGAACAAGATTTAGTAGAGTGTATTGTAACCTTACCAGGTCAATTATTCTACTCAACACAAATACCAGTTTGTTTATGGTTTATTTCAAAAGATAAAGAAAAGAATGGCAAAAATGAACGTAAAAAAGAAGTCCTCTTTATCGATGCAAGATAAAGTCCGGATAAATGTGTAAAAGTAAAAAGGCCAAATAACATTCATTATACGGTACAATGTTTTTAACGACAAAAACA
>NZ_JAESKF010000014.1:1629-159118 GCF_017891975.1 Staphylococcus sp. GDY8P131P | reverse complement strand
TGGACACTCAAGCCACTTATAATCTATAAAAAAGGCTTTCTTTACGGAGATGGATTCCTTTTGAAGTTATCTAATTAGCGGTAGTCAATTAAAGCCAATTTCATTGAATAAATATGAATGTACGCAATCCTAAAAATTGTAATTTGCTTTAGTATATAATTTCAAAGGCTTGTTTCCTATATTAAGTAGGAGACAAGCCTTTTAGTTTTGGCTTAATTCATTATTTTTTAAAAATTGAGCGATACAGCCCAAAAAAGAAATAAAAAAATAGGGTTGGCGTTTTGTACAAATTGTTTCTGAAGGCATGATGTTTAAACCCGAATGAAACATAATAGATATACCCAGCAGAGATTAATATACTTTCACTATTGCTGATTTTGGCACGATTAAAAGACTCCTTATTCGATAAGGAGCCTTTTTAATATAGCTTCTGATAATCATTGCTTATGTTAACTTATTTTATAACTCAGCATTTGACATTACATTTTTTCTCGCTAGGTATTTTTTTAAACCTACCATATTAATTATTAATACGCCTACTATACTAATTGCTAATATAATTTTTTTCATAATTTGCCTTCTTTCTTTGTGAAAATACAACTTAAAGATTTATCAATTAACAGCCATTATTGGGATCTCAATATTTTTTGTTACTTTATGTTTAGCATCTCCAAATATATCTTTTCTTTGCAATTTTAGTTTTCTATTGTTTACGATAACTAATTCATATTTTTTCGTATTAACTTCTAAAAGAGTTGTCTCTTTGAAGTTGCCTGCAACATATTTAACTTCATAATTAAGGCCATTAGACTTTATTTCTTCAAAAAAAGGGTTGAATTTCACTTTTTCTTCTTGAACTAAAGTTTTAAAATTTTTGTTGTTATAAGCGATTGAATTTTCGAGTTTTGGTTGAGGTATAAGAATTAAAAATGTTACTAAAACAATGATACTAATTTAAATAATACTGATTATATTGATACTGCGAATAATGATACGAATGATTTGAAGGATATTTATAACAATTCAACAAACCCTAATCATTCGGATCATACAAATCACCAACAAACCGAGTTTAATAATGATGCACTTAAGTTCCAAGTACTCGAAGAATTGCCACAACAATTTCAAGATCATTTAAGTAAATTTGAAATTAGAGAAATTCGTATTATTAAAAGTGTATTACTCAAAGGGAAAAAATCATTTAATAATGCACATGATACCTATTACCGTTTAGAAGATGTTGAGTTTGAAATTGTAAGTGTGTTGAAACGTTTTAAAGCGATGCTGCTACAGAAAAATGAAACCTTTGAAGCAATGCAAGGCTATTTAATGCAATCGATTAAAGCTCAACTTGAAGAAATACACGCACTTAATATGCGACGTCAAAATATGAAACAACACAATATCTTTAATCAATAATTCATATGATTTTATAACAATCAAAGAAACCTCAAAATATTCGGTTAAGTCATCTGATTTTTTAACTAATGACGACGAAAAAATCAAGAAATCGTAAATGATTTTAAAGGTAGTAATAAAATATATAAAAAGTTGGTTATAGAGCAACTATTTTACATCATTAATGGTTTTTTATAACCTATTAGCATTTAACTCTATACAAAATAAGTGTAGCCGATTCACATATAAAAGCACTTATAAATTAATATAAGTGCCAATTATGACTATTTATTTAGAATGTTGATTTTTATTTTTTTTAAAATTATACATGCAAGATGCAATACCTAAGCCAAGCACTAAGATTACAAGAATATATACTGAATAATTATCTGTTTGTATATAAAACTTAAATAAAGCAAAGCTTAAAAAGGCAACAATAAAATAAACTGGTATGAATTTTCTTGACCATAATATTGAATTTTCCATATCAATTCTCCTAATCAATTTTTAAAAGCAAGAAGCAGCAGCTCCAGTAGCAGCTCCAGAAACGCCACCTACTATTCCACCAGCTACTGTACCAATACCAGGTACTGCTGAACCGACTCCTGCTCCACCTAAACCGCCAGTTCCTGTTCCGCCAGCAGTTCCTAGAGTACATTTAGCCCAGCCTTCTTTTTGATACTTATCTAAAACTTGTATGTCATAACCATCTTTTGTTTCTTTATATTTTAATACTACGTCTTTATCATCTTTATCTTTTGCTTCAGTAGGTAACTTTTCAGTTTTGCCTTT
This sequence comes from Staphylococcus sp. GDY8P131P, assembly GCF_017891975.1. Classification (NCBI taxonomy): domain Bacteria; kingdom Bacillati; phylum Bacillota; class Bacilli; order Caryophanales; family Staphylococcaceae; genus Staphylococcus; species Staphylococcus sp. GDY8P131P. Next base: position 156,928 of record NZ_JAESKF010000014.1, on the reverse strand, counting down.
TTGATCCTTTAAAGTTACCACACCTTTATCATCTTGAGTACTTGTGACACCATCACGTTCTTCAATATGTAATGTACTTTCGTTAGGTTGACTTAATTTCACTTTATCTTTACTTTCAGCAGCATTAGCATTATTAAAAATACCTAATAATGATACAATTAAAGCCGCAATAATAATCCCTACTAAACTTTTACTTTTTCCAGATATTGCTAAATTGATAAATAAAACCCCTCTCTATTATGTTGCAGTTATATTACAATTTCATTGCAACTTAGATACAACGCTATCAGAAATATCTGGAAATAAAAAGGACTTTCTTAAAATTCTTATAATTTTTAGAATATTATTCTTCAGAAATCATATCAACTTCATTATTTATAACCATCGTTTTTGACACAAAACCTCTTAACTATAAATTGAGAGGTGTTACTTTACTTGATATATGAGAATGATTTTACCTAGTAAATGAGAAAAGCAATGTCCTATATTAAAGTACATTGCTTTTTCTATTAACGAATACCTATGACTAAACTATCTCTAGCTGTTTCTACAACTTCTGTACTGATTTTATCTAAGCCATTTATATCCATAATTCTATCTATCTGCGCAAATAAACGATGAATCAGCCTAAAATTCCCTTTTGTAATTTTAATAATCGTCGTTATTGCCTCATAATCAGTAAAGTCTTCGAGTTTTAAATCAAATCCTAAATCTTGCCACTTATATTCTAATATATGATGCGTCTCGTCTTTACTTAGATTATCAAATTCATGTGCAAAACCTATACGCGAATATAGTTGAGGATAACGAGATAGTTTTTTCTCTATACCTGGCATACCAATAAATATCATTGCTAAATTATGTTCATCATAAATAGCTCTTAATTGCTCTAAATGTTGCACTTTAAGGCGATCAATCTCATCTACTATAATTAAATCAATATATTTAAACATATCACTATAATGTTTACTATGATCATGACCATACTTATTTACGATGTGTAATTTTTGACCCAAATCAATACTTGCACTAATACTATATAGATCATTACTTAATCTTGTTTGTTTTTCAGCCGGTGCAGTATAAAATATCTTATTCACCGATAATATATCATCAGTCGTTTTACTAGCTAGATCTTCCCACCCTCTATGATTAACTTGCTTTTCAATAGTATTCCAATTTGTGTAATACCTAGAAGATAAAGTTTTTCCGACACCAGGTTGACCATAGCAGATCCCAATATATTGATATTTGATACAAGCATCGCAAAATTCAGCAAATCGTTTATACTCTTTCGTTTCAATGAAATTCTGATGTTTAGTCATTACGATACCTCTTTAATTTTTTGACGTTTTTAGTCGTTTCTTGAGGTGAATAACCATAATTTTTTTCTTCCTTAATTAAATCAGTGGTGCTTGGACTAGCAATATTTTGTTTTAAGTGTTTTCTTCTCTGACTACGTGCGTGTTGTATATCTTTTATATCAATTGAATAATCAGCTAAATCAGGAGATATTGCTGTACAAAGAAATTCATCTCTATAAAAAACACGTATTTCAGCCATATCATTGGGATTGTAACGAATTAATACATACTCACCTACATAAGCAGCTAGGTTTGTATTACTGTATCTAAAGCCTTGAAAATGAATGCCATCTGAATGAATTTTTCTAGATTTAGGTATTTCTAATAATAATAAATCAAGTTGTTCTAAACTGCTTGGCATATTAGGGAAAAAATGATTACTGTTCCACCGATTGATAGGAGTGCTCTGGATAACACTATGCTCTTTTTGATTATAATCTTCAATTAAAAAGTATCGTAATTTTTCTTCGAAATTTTGAAAATCTATTAAATCGCTAGGAGTATCATTATTGTTTATATATCCAGGAAGTTGCTCTAAGAAAGTTTGGTTAACTGTCTGAAAAAAACGTTCTATTTTCCCGCGACCACGAGGGACACCAACTTTTGAAAACATCAAGTTAATTTTCAAATCAATAGCGACTTGTTCCATGTGATGCGAGGTAAAGTCACTCCCGTGATCTGTGTAGAATTTTTCGGGTATACCACATACTGGCCAATTGGTATTATTCTTATTCCATATTGCTTGGTGTAGTGTTAATGCTGTATTTTGAGCATTAGGAGCTTCAAAACTTATAAAGTATCCTGCAATTGCGCGACTATAGTCATCCATAATAATGGTTAGCCAGGGTCTATTAATATTACCTGTTTGATCTAATATATAAATATCTAGCAAAGTATGGTCGGCTTGCCATATTTCATTGGGTCTTGAGGATTCTCTTATTTGTATTAAATCGTACTTATTTTGATAGTATTTTTCACCTTGGTGAGAGAAATCAATAACAGACTTAGGCATTGCTTTAATAATACTATAAACTTGTTTGTAGCTTGGTTTATCAAAATTATTTTCTATACAATAATTAACGATTTTCCTATGAATTGTAGCAATACTATTTCTTTTATTCTTGAGTGAAAGGCGTTTAATCTCGTCAATTATGTTTTGTTCTAATTTATGATCACCTTTATCAACTCTTGTATTATGAATTAGACCAGTAAGCCCTTCTTCCTTATATAATTTATTCCACCTATAAAGTGTACTTAATGCAATGTCCTTATTTTTAGAAATACTTGATAAAGATTGATTTCCCAAGATAAAAGGTTTTATTATATTGTACTTTTGAGTAGCTTCTTTACGTTTGGCTTCAGAAAAATTAGTTAGATACTTCTCCTTGTTTTTCATCTTCCTTGTCCTCCAATTTATTGAGGTAACGATAAATAGTTGTACGTGAAACTTGCCATTGTTCTGCTATTGTTTTAATGGGTGTGCCATTATCATAAAGCGTCTTAAGTAAATTCAAATCTTGTTTATTTAATTTTTCAGGCCTCCCTCCATATCTTCCTCTTGCACGTGCCGCAATTCGGCCAGCTGAAGAACGTTCTAAAATTAAATTACGTTCAAATTCTGCAAATGCTGCGAATAAATGAAATAATAATTGTCCTGTAGAACTTGATTTATCCATCGTTATATTTTCTTCTAAACTATGAAAACTCACGCCTCGTTCGTTAAGTTCATTAACTAATGTGATTAAATCCTCCATGTTACGTCCTAGTCTATCTAGTCTCCAAACAACAATGGTATCTCCTGACCTCGCAAATTCAATTGCTTTATCTAAACCAGGTCTTTTACTTTTTGAACCACTCATATGGTCATTAAATATCTTTTCACAACCATGTGTATTTAATCGATCTTCCTGTAAATTTAAATTTTGTAATCCAGTTGAAACTCTTGCATAACCTATTTTCAAAATACAAACCTCCTATATACACCTCCAGTGTACCATAACTTAATCACAAGGTCTTTTGTGAACATAGATTTTTTGTTGGGTTTTTGAACACATAATTCTATGTAATACATACTTATTTAGACATAAAAAACGAGTGTACAGAAAATGGTTATTTTCTGTACACTCTCATCTTTAATAATATATTTTAAATGTTATTAACAAAACTAATTTAATAAGAGTCAAGCATAGTTTACATATGTATTATGTTTGAAACATATCTCTAATTACTTTTTACTAATATCATTTAAAATGTCTCGCAATTCTTCAATTTCTTTGTTATTTAATTCTTCATTTTTCGCAAAATTCAGCACTAAACTTTTCATGTCCCCTCCATACAGTTTATTAAGAAAGGTTTTAGCAGTTTTCATTTTAATATCGTCTTCTTTAATATTTGATGAGTAAAAATAAATATTCTCTGATTTGTATCGTTTTATAATCTCTTTTTTATATAGTCTTGTGATTAATGTTCTAATCGTTTTATCGCTAACTTCTTTATATTTTTGAATTTCAACTACAATTTCATTAGCTGATACTGATTTTTTACCCCATATTATATTCATAACATCCCATTCAGCCATAGATATTTCAACTTGCTTATTGGCCATTTAAAACACCCATTTCTTTTAATATTTTTTCACTGATTAATTCAGCATTTTTCCCAGATGGCTTTCCATCTGATAAATGTGTAGCAAAATAATACTTATCATGATTTGTAATTACGTAACCTACAAACCACCCATTATTATACTTCCCGTTTACTATACCTGTACCTGTTTTCCCATACAGTTCATACTTTTCATTTTTCTTAATCAATAATGAAGAAGATAATTGATTCTTTGCTTTTTTACTAAAATGGTTATTTTGTTCCATCATATTTTTAAAAACTATTACTTGTTCAAGATTAGATATTTTCAAACTATCTTCCATCCAATAGCTTTTATAACTTCCCAAATTTTTATTACCATAATTTAATTGCTTGAGTTGAGTCGCAGTATAGTTCTTTGGTATTTGATCGCTAATACGTTCGAAGTACCAATTAACTGAATTTTGCATTGCTGTATTTAAATCTTGTTCCTTATTCCAAGCATCAAAAGGGTAATGCTTATGATTCCATGACATACGTGAATTTTCATCATTTATAATATGTCGGTCAAGTCCAAACATAGCTAAATAAATTTTATAAGTTGAATTAGGAGAATACCTTTTTCTACTTTCTTTTTCGTTATAAATATAGTATTTGTCTTTCTTCATGCTGTACATGACGAAAGATCCACTATTTGAACCAAAAATTTTACTTTTATCTAAAATTTGGTAATCGTTGTGTAAGGGCTTTTTATAATTATAATCAGTTATGGATTGCCCCATCAAAAACTGGCTTTGAATTACCATGAGCAAAAAAGTAAAAATACAAATAAAAATTAGAATTAATTTGGACTGTTTTTTCAGATTGGCTTCTTTTATATTAATTAATCTTCTTTTGAGTAATGACTTTTTACCATTAAATGAATGGCTTAATATATTTTTATTAAAAAATGGAACATTTAATACGGAGTCCATAATAGATTCCGCATAAGTTTTAAATTCATTTTTGTTAATATTATTAAGGACAAATCTATCGGCTTCTACTTCATTGTCATGAATTATCTTTCTTTTTACAATATGTACTAATGGATTGTAACTCATAATAATAGAGAAGATATTAAAGATAATTAAATGTAAAGTATCTCTATTTTTAGCATGAGCATATTCATGCAATATTATATATTTTAGTCTTTTGTCAATTACACTTTTAAAATATGAACTAGGAATCAAAATAATATATTTCCCATACCAAAAAGTTATTGGAGATTGAATAGTCTCTGCTTTTCGAATCACAATATTTTTTTTATATTGATGGTTGAAAAGTATCGTATCTATTTTATTTTTTTCATTTTCGTTTAGATAAAGTGACTGTTTCTTTAAATATTTAAGATATAATAAGGCTTTCAAAAATTTAAAACTTAAAATAATAACTAAAACTATCCAAATAACTGTGCAGATATTATCAATTGAATCCCAATTAAACTTATGGATATCTGTTGCGAACTCTTGAATAGGTTTGGTGGTATTTATGTTATGGTTCAAGTCGTGTGACTTACTTTCAACTGTGGGCGCTTGATTATTCACATTATTAAATTTAAAAAGAGAGAATTTAATAGGAATGAAAGGAATTAATCCTGCAAGAAGAGTTAGATACCAAACTTTATAATTTAACATATAATTAAAATAGCGTTTTAATATGTACCTAAAAAATAATAACAATAGAAATATAAAACAAAAGCTTACTATGCTCATTATTAATAACTTAGCCATTTCAACACCTTCTTTCAAATATTTATAATAAACTATTGACACCGATATTACAATTGTAATATTATTGATTTATAAAAATTACAACTGTAATATCGGAGGGTTTATTTTGAAAAAGTTAATATTTTTAATTGTAATTGCTTTAGTTTTAAGTGCATGTAATTCAAACAGTTCACATGCCAAAGAGTTAAATGATTTAGAAAAAAAATATAATGCTCATATTGGTGTTTATGCTTTAGATACTAAAAGTGGTAAGGAAGTAAAATTTAATTCAGATAAGAGATTTGCCTATGCTTCAACTTCAAAAGCGATAAATAGTGCTATTTTGTTAGAACAAGTACCTTATAATAAGTTAAATAAAAAAGTACATATTAACAAAGATGATATAGTTGCTTATTCTCCTATTTTAGAAAAATATGTAGGAAAAGATATCACTTTAAAAGCACTTATTGAGGCTTCAATGACATATAGTGATAATACAGCAAACAATAAAATTATAAAAGAAATCGGTGGAATCAAAAAAGTTAAACAACGTCTAAAAGAACTAGGAGATAAAGTAACAAATCCAGTTAGATATGAGATAGAATTAAATTACTATTCACCAAAGAGCAAAAAAGATACTTCAACACCTGCTGCTTTCGGTAAGACTTTAAATAAACTTATCGCAAATGGAAAATTAAGCAAAGAAAACAAAAAATTCTTACTTGATTTAATGTTAAATAATAAAAGCGGAGATACTTTAATTAAAGACGGTGTTCCAAAAGACTATAAGGTTGCTGATAAAAGTGGTCAAGCAATAACATATGCTTCTAGAAATGATGTTGCTTTTGTTTATCCTAAGGGCCAATCTGAACCTATTGTTTTAGTCATTTTTACGAATAAAGACAATAAAAGTGATAAGCCAAATGATAAGTTGATAAGTGAAACCGCCAAGAGTGTAATGAAGGAATTTTAATATTCTAAATGCATAATAAATACTGATAACATCTTATATTTTGTATTATATTTTGTATTATCGTTGACATGTATAATTTTGATATCAAAAACTGATTTTCCCTCTATTATTTTCGAGATTTATTTTCTTAATTCTCTTTAACAAACTAGAAATATTGTATATACAAAAAATTATAAATAATAGATGAATAGTTTAATTATAGGTGTTCATCAATCGAAAAAGCAACGTATCTTATTTTAAGTAGTTCAGTTTTGGAGTACAAAAAGTGAAAATGTAAACCTAAATGAGTATCAAATTGCAACTGAATTTGATACTCGTTTTTTATTGTTAAATCAACGTTTGTTGTTAATTTACACCACAAAATGTAAGTTAAAATGTATATAAAAATGCGAACGTGAAATAATTATTGTAGGAATGCAAATTGGTGTGTTAAAATGGTTACAATTTACTAAGCAAAAAGGGGTGCATTTTCCTATGCAATTTCTTGAGCCAAAAAATAAGAACGCTAAGTCTGTGGATTGGGAAATATCAGAGCAAGTAAGGGTGATAGTTAAGCAATACGCTGAATATGCAGAGCGTACTGAAAGCGAAGCAGTGGATGAATTCTTATTGAACATTTTAGACGATAAGAAGTTTATTGAATGGATTGCCAACAAGCGAAGTAATAAGCGGATTGTTGAAAAAATGGGTATCAAAGATAGAGTGGGTTGATAGACAATGACCAAGCTTAAAAGATTAGCCACGAAGGAAGATGAAATTGTAGATGTTAAAATTCCGATTTCAAACGAAGAATTAAAAGATAGGGCTAAACAATATGATTTATTAACTCCAAAACGATTTGCAACAAGGTATAACAAAATGTTGTTCTTGCCAACGTCTTTTAAATGGAACGGTTCTGAATATCCCATTCAATATAATTACTGCATCAATCCGTTTTGTTGTAATTTTGGGAAAGAACAGCACAAATTCAAAGATGTAAAAGGGAAACCAAGTCGATATAAAATGACTGGTAGTTCCAAAGATAAAGGTCATAAAGGTATGTACTGCAATGACAATCCTATTGGCAGAGGTGTATCGCAAAACTGTACAGTAACCCCTTTATCTAATTGGTCTGTTGTTGAAGAAATTAAACGCCTTATAGAAATCAATAGCATCCAAGATGTTGAGCCAGATTATCAATTTCATAAAGAAGGCTGCTCGGAAGAAGAATCAACCCCATTCAATGAGCCGAAGCAATTTTACAAAAGGGGGAAAAGTAGGGGCAAATCTCAACGCTATCAATGTAAGGCGTGTAAGAAGTTCACTAATGTTCTACCAAAAAGAGAAGAAACCACTACTTATCACCAACAAAAGAACACCATTCTTCCAATGTTCGCTAAGATGGTTGTTGGAAGGGTTTCAGTCAGTCGTACTTGTGATATTTTAGGAATTGGAGTTGGAACCTACTATCATAAGCTGGAGTGGCTGTATAGGCGTTGTTTGGAGTTTTTAGAACGATATGAGACACAACCCCTTCAAACAAAGAAATTTAACGAGATGTGGCTTAATACGGACAAGATGCACTACTACCTAAATAACGTCCGTAAGAAAGGACAAGGTTCAAAGAAATATACGGGGTTTGAAGACCTTAATATGCAAACGTATATAGTTGTATCTGCTGAGGTCTTATCAAGATATGTGTTCCGTTCTGATGTTGCCTATGATTGGAATATTTCAATGGATGAATTAAATGAAGATACAAGAAAATTCAAAGAAGACCATCTCAATACTTTTAGTCGTAAAAATGATAGGTTAGATTGGTCTTATTATCCACAAGAACCATCCGCTAACGATAGCGAAAATAGGAATGCTTATCTTCACGAATTAGGGAAAATTACTAATAGGAGTAGATTTGTCGATGGTTTAAATGTTGATGCTCCTTATACTACAACTGCTCACTATTGGTTAATTAAACAAATGGTTAATGCCGACGAATGGCGAATGATTAGTGATGATGACTTCTCTATTAGAAACGCCTTTTATAGAGTATTCACGAAAGAATTAAGGTTGAGCGATGCACATCATTTTATTTGCCAAGTTAACAAGACGAAAAGCAGAAAACAATGCTTAAAAGAATTCGGACAAGCAAAAGCAGAACTGCTCGATTGGGGAGATATCAGAGGATTCAAAACAAAGTTTCTACGGACTTTGGCATCTCATTATCTAACTGAATTACTAACAAGTCATCAATTCCACGAAGAGGCTATTAGTAAAGATGGAGAAAGATATCGCAAATATGCCGATAACCCTATCAAACATCCATTAGCCACTAAGGATAAAGGATTTTATTCAGTTGATTGTAGAACGGATTTATCTGCTCTGGAACCAAACGAAATCGCAAAGATGCTATTAAATGTTAATGACCATTCGACCAATAGCTTTATTCAACAGATAAGACGTTATATATCATCTCTTGAAAGACCATTAACAACAGCTCGTGGTGATAAGAAGAGCTATATTTACGCTAACTTCAATCCGAAGTATGCTCAATTTGCGATTACAATTCTAAGAACTTACTACAACTTTTGTCGCCCTTTTAAATCAGCGGATAAAAAGGTTTTGACACCTGCTCAAAGATTAGGGATTACAGATAAACAATTTGATTGGAAAGATATAATTTATTTCAAATGACAAAAAGAGCTTGGAGTAATCCCAAGCTCTTGTGCTTTATCTTTACTGTTCTTCTTCAATTAACGCACCCGTTAACTCAATAAGTTTTTTCTTTCATATACATGAAAATAGTAGTTATACGGATTTTTATCATTCTTTATCCCTTTTTGGGCAAATACCTCATTCCATTCCTCATAATTCACTTCTGGAAAAAAAGTATCTCCTTCGAATTCATGATGTATTTTTGTGATGTACATTTTCTCAACATAAGGGAAAAACAAATTATAAATCTGTTCTCCTCCGAAAATAAAAATTTCTTCTTCGTTTTTACATAACTCAAAAACATCTTCTATTGAATGAACAATTTCACAACCATTAAAGGTAAACCCCTTATCTCTCGTCAGAATAATATTTCTTCTGTCAGGTAAGGCTCTTCCGATTGATTCAAGGTTCTTCCTACCTAATATTATCGGATGTCCCTTTGTAGTATTTTTAACATATTCCCAGTCCTTGGGAATCCTCCAAGGAATGTCATTCTCTTTGCCAATCACTCTATTCTTATCCATCGCAGCAATCAAAGAAACTTTCATTTATAACACAGCCTTTTTAACTAATTTACCATCTAATTTCTTATTTCTATCAAAAAACCTTTTCTCATTATCCTGCCCGTTAGTTGAATAAGCAATTTTTTCTATAAGTTATATTATCATAATACCACAAAATCACAAATTTTCATTCAATTATCATTTTCAATTGCATTTTATAAATCATTTTGTATGTAATTTGGTATGTAAGTTAAAATGAAAAAAGTAGTCCATTTTGAAGTACATTTTGTCATTTTGTACTCCAAAACTGAACTACTTAATCTTATTTAAAGTGCGTTGCTTTTTTCTCATTTATAAGGTTAAATAATTCTCATATATCAAGCAAAGTGACATGAGAGGTTTTTCTTAGATATTTAAGTCTATAAACTTGTGTTATAATCAATGTATCAAAAATTTCAAAAAACATGAGTTTTTAGACGCTGACAGACGCGTTTATTTGCATCGAGAATTATATTTCGTTAATAAGCCCGCCCATAAAACGATTAAAAGAGGTGGTATTCAAATGGCTAAAATTGGTTATGCACGTGTATCAACACAAGACCAAAGTCTTGATGGACAGATTGATACACTTGAGGAATATGGTTGTGAACGTATCTTTAGCGAAAAAGCGAGTGGTCGTAAAACGAAAAGAACGGAACTTGATAAATGTTTAGACTATTTACGTGAAGGAGATATCCTGGTTATCTATAAACTAGATCGTCTTGGACGTACAACAAAGCAACTAATTGAGTTATCCCAGTGGTTGGATGATAATAACATAGATTTACATATTATAGATATGAACGTATCAACCAAAGATGCGATGGGCAAAATGTTCTTTACCATGATGAGTGCATTTGCTGAACTCGAAGCTAATTTATTAAGTGAACGTACGAAAAAAGGTCTAGAAGCTGCAAGAGCAAGAGGAAGAAAAGGTGGACGACCTTCATTACCTGACCACAAGAAAAGAGAGATTAAATTCTTATACGATGAACAAAAACTTACTGGTGAAGAAATTGCTAAACAAACTGGAGTCAGCCGTTCTACTGTTTATAGGATTCTCAAAAATTTATAACAGGCTACACTTAGTTGGAAAACTCTTGTGGGTGTTTTTTAGCTGACGCATTATCATGGAGATCAGCTCTTGAGAATTAATGAAAGTTCAATACCAAGTTACTTTAGGAGTCAACAAAAACTAGACTACTTATCTCCTATAGAATTCAAGGAATTAGCAGCCTAGAAAATAGTGTTTTTAATAAATGCTCATTTAAAGGATTCAGTGCCTAACATTCGGGCTTTGTATTTATCTATTTAAATTTATTATTGTTAATGTAGTTATTACTATTGTTATATTTTTTGACATTAATTACTAATGAATAAACTCCTAAAACAAGCATAATCATAGGAAGAATAATAATGATATATATAGTCAATTCTCCAAAAATGTTAGTAACAAATGCTAAAGCAAATATGATTAATAATATAAAAACTAAAAGATTTAACATGACTGTTTTACTCATAAATTCACTCCTTTTATGCTGATAATATAATTTTAAATTTATTCTACTTAATTAATAACTACTTACCTTTATCATTCTTATCATTTTTTCTTTCTACAAAGAAATATATAATTAAAATAATAAAAGGGATAGACGCTGAAACTAGTACTGAATAACTACCATTTTTAATTAAAATTGGCACACATATAGCTGCTACTATTATACAAACTAGTAATATAAGTAGGAGGTACAGTTTGTTTTTACTCACCTAAAAATCGCTCCTTCAAGTAAAATCCATTCATACTGTAACACATCATATAATCTTTTCATATTGATGGTTTTGCCTAGCTAAAAGGATGTCTCCTTTTGCTTTTTCTAACTTTTTTAAGTATAGTAACTTAGTATATTTTTTAAAATTTATTAATATCCCTCTAAATAATGCTATTAATGGGTTTCCAAAGTGAAGTTGAAACAATAAGAGTTAAAAAAGCTCATAGACACTGATTTACTATCCGAAGAAATTTTAGATAAGCGACCTAATTGTCTATGTCTTAATCAGCCTATTTTAAGAAGTTAAAATCCTGTTTTTGCGTTTCTCCATACTATGATGTTATAATGTAAATAACAAAGAGAGTTCCATAGGTACACCAATCCCCTCACTACCGGAAATAGTGAGGGGATTTTTTGGTGCAGCTATGTCGCCTTATTATTTGTTACGATTGTTTAGCCAGAACGAGAAGATCGCAACAATGCATCCTGAAATCACAGGTGCAATTATACTAACAAAGAGAATTACCATAGGTTTCACCTCCTTCCGTCGAAAATATCGCCGGAAGTTAAGGCGACTCCATTATTATACCATCTGTAAGCACGTAAGCATATGCACTTCCGAGAAGTTAAATTATGTTGAATAGAAAGCATATCTCCTTATTAAAATTCCATATTTTATATGTCTCGATTTAATATTTAAACTTTTATGAAAAATTCTAATGATTCATAAATCCTCTTCCTTTTTATATAATTATACCATTATATAAATTAATTATCTTGAGGTATAACGCTAAGCAATCTTGGAAAAAGTGTCAATATTTGAAACAACTTTTTCAGCTGGAGAAACTAGCGTATTACTAAAAAAGCACATGAATATCATGAAAGCATCAACCAATTTAAAATGCTCTATCACCGATAAACAAAGAAACACTACAATATTTTTAATAAAGACAGACACCCACTACTTTTGTGTACAGCATAAGTAGTGGGTGTTTTATGTTGTTAGTAAGTCTGGCGTGGGTGTAGCCAAACATTGGTTATAACACAATCGTTGACGCTTTAGCGAATATGTTCTGCCATGTGTGGTCGAGTTCTGTATCAGTGACAATGTAGTCAATATCAGATAATTGCGCGAATGTAATAAGACTGGTCTTATCGAATTTTGAGGTGTCGACCGCTAAAATAACTTTATTGGCTTTGCTAATCATTAACTCTTTGATGTGCGCTTCATACTCATTCGAATCAGTAATCATGCCATCTTTAGTTAAGGACTTACAACTTAAAATAGCATAGTCAGGATTAAATTTATGAATGGATTCAATTGTTTGCGGCCCAACTAATGCTGATGAGTGTTTTAAGAGTTTACCTCCAGTCGAATTAATTTCGAGTGATGACTGGTTTAACTCATATAAGGCATTGACTGCGTTTGTAATAATATGGATTTTTTTATCAGTAATTGCGAATTGTTTTAACGTTTCGATAACTGTTGAACTTGAGTCTGAAAATAAGCTAGTATCGTCTTCAATAAAGTGATTGATTTTTTTAGCAATCTTAAGCTTGGCTTCTTTATTCCGTGTGTGGCGAACAGAATAAGGTAGTTCTTCAGACTTTAATAATTTAGCTCCACCGTAATTACGTTCAGCAATGCCTTCTTTTTCTAATTTTTCTAAGTCTCTGCGGATAGTTTCTTCAGAGACATTAAATGTTTCTGCTAATTTACTTACGTAAACAACGTTGTTTACGTATAACTCATTCAGTAAATTTTTTCTCCGTTCAAAAGGCTTCATCTGTCATTGCTCCTAATTTGTTTTTCTCTAGTATAGCATAACCTAGCCTAAAACCTCACATATCACCATTATAAACAACAACAAACAACAAAATATGTGGTTTATTGTTGATTTGTGATAACTATAGCTCTATAATGTAAACCAAAGAGGTGAAGAAATGAAAAATTACATCGCAGTTGATATTGGTGCGTCAAGTGGAAGAGCAGTCCTAGCGCATGTAGAAGACGGAGATATCAAAATACAAGAAATTAATCGTTTTGCTAATGGATTTACCACACAAAATCAACAAGAAGTGTGGGATGTTGATTATTTGTTTGATGAGATTATAATATCACTCGAACGAGCCAAAACGCTAGGCGTCCGTTCATGTTATTTAAGTATAGATACCTGGGGTGTAGACTATATTTTTTTAGATGATAAAAGTAAGCGCTTGCAAGAAGCGGTGTCATATAGAGACACGCGTACGAACCATACAATGGAGAAAGTATTTCAATTAATAACTAAGCACGATATTTATAACAAGACGGGTATTCAATTTTTACAATTTAATACGTTATTTCAGTTATATGAAGAATGTAAATCGGTAAAACAACAAGCAGAATATATTTTATTAGTTCCGGATTATTTAAACTTTCGCTTAACTGGGCGATTAACTAACGAAGTTACTAATTTAAGTACTACACAATTATTAGACTTATATGGCTATAACTTAAATAACGAATTGTTAGAAATAGTCGATATCAAGCCTCAACAGTTTGCAGAAGTGGTTGAACCTGGCACATATCTTGGAGATGTGAGACCCGATATTCATAAGTTGCATAATTTACCAGAAACGTGTGTTTATGCGACCGCGTCGCATGATACTGCTTCTGCAGTATTAGGATCAGTAGGTCATAGTGGGAAAGATTGGGCATTTTTATCCAGTGGGACGTGGTCATTAATTGGTCAAGAATTATCAGAGCCTATTGTCTCTGAAAATGCTTTTAATCAGGGCTATTCCAATGAAAGAGGGATTCAAGGAACTTATAGGTTTTTGAAAAATATTATAGGTATGTGGATTATCCAAAGAGTCCGTAAAGATTGGCCCAAGAATTATACATTTCCCGAAATGGTAAAACAGGCACAACAACATACTGATTTTAAAGTGTTCGTTGATTTTAATGATGCACGCTTTATAAATCCAAATAACATGGTTGAAGCTATTCAAACCTATTGCATTGAGACTGGACAATCCGTTCCACAAACTATAGGAGAATTAGCACAAACAGTGTATTTAAATTTAGCTATCATTTATGCAGTTTCTATAGAGGCATTGAATGAGATAACAGGGTCGACGATTGAAGTTATTAATATTGTAGGCGGTGGCTCTAATAATGAATATTTAAATGAACTTACAGCTTATTATACGAACTGCGATATTATTGTAGGCCCTGTAGAAGCTACAGTTTTTGGTAACTTAGCAGCCACAATGATCGCGACAGAACAATTTAAAGATATAGCAGAAGCGAGACAAGCAATTGCACAGTCAAACATGCTGCAACATATCATGACACCTAAAGATACAACAGACAGAATCACTGATATTAATTTATTTAAGGAGGCAACACAATATGCACACAAATTATAAAGAAGCATTTGCGTTAGCAAAACAACAATATGAATCAATAGGAGTTAACGTAGAAGCCGCATTAGATAAACTAAAGGATATTAAAATTTCTATTCATTGTTGGCAAGGGGATGATATCGAAGGCTTTTTATTTAATCAGGAACTATCAGGTGGTATTTCGGTAACAGGTAATTATCCTGGTAAAGCACGTAATGGTGCAGAACTACGCAGTGACTTAGAAGAAGCGCTTAAACATATCCCAGGAAATCATAAAATTAACTTACACAGTATTTATGCTGAAACAGAAGAAACGATTGATTTAGATGAGATTGAGCCTAAGCACTTTAGAAATTGGGTAGAATGGGCGAAACAACACAGTTTAGGGTTAGATTTTAATCCAACGTGCTTCAGTCACGAAAAAGCAGCAGACGGCTTAACATTAGCACACCCACAACAAGAAATTCGTGATTTTTGGATTGAACATTGTAAACGTGCACGCCAAATCGGTGCTTATTTTGGTCAAGAATTAGGCCAAGCGTCAATTACTAATATATGGGTACCTGATGGGTACAAAGATACACCTGTAGATCGTCTGACACCGCGGAAACGTTTAATGAATAGTTTGGATGAAATTTTCAGCGAAGACATTGATGAAGCCTATAACGTAGATACTTTGGAAAGTAAATTATTTGGTATCGGCTCAGAAAGTTATGTAGTAGGATCTCATGAATTTTATATGGGTTATGGCTTAACACGCAATAAACAAATTCTATTAGACGCTGGTCATTATCATCCAACTGAAGTTGTGTCTAACAAATTATCAGCTTTGTCATTATTTACTAAAGGTTTAAGTTTACATGTGTCACGACCGGTGCGATGGGATAGCGACCATGTCGTAACGTTAGATGATGAATTAAATGAAATAGCTAAAGAATTAATTTATAACGACTTAATAGATACGACAACTGTAGGCCTAGATTTCTTTGATGCTTCTATCAACCGTGTAGCCGCATGGGTTATTGGTACTAGAAATATGCAAAAAGCGTTATTAAAAGCACTATTAGACCCGGTGACACAATTAAAAGAAGCTGAACTAACTGGAGATTTTACGCAACGTTTAGCATTACAAGAAGAAATGAAAACTTATTTATTTGGTGCTATTTGGGATGAATTTTGTCTTAGAAATGATGTAGAGCCAGGTTTAAATTGGTATGGAGCTATTAAAGATTATGAACAAAATGTATTGGCAGAAAGAGGGATATAAATGGAAAAATTTATCGATTCGCCTATGATTAAATCATTATGCAATATTACTAATGTGATGTACAACAAAGACTGGGATGAACGTAACGGAGGTAATATCTCGTGGATTATTGATGATGATAAAGTAGCACCTTTCTTAGATGGTTTCACGGGAAACACACGTAATATTGCCTTGCCGTTTACTGTTGAGGCGTTAGCACAACGCTATTTATTAGTTACAGGAACAGGAAAATATTTTAAAAATATTAAAGACGATCCTCAAGACACACTTGGTTTAATTCAAATCGCTGCTGATGGTAAAAGTTATGACATTTTATGGGGGTTTGTGAATGGTGCATATGCGACAAGTGAATTGCCCACGCATTTAATGAATCATGCCCAACGCCTAGCAGTTGATGAAAATCATAGAGTCATCATGCACTGCCATGCGACACACACGATTGCGATGACGTTTGCACATGAATTAGATGAAAAAGCATTGACCAAAACGTTATGGAAGATGTGTACAGAGTGTTTAGTTGTATTCCCAGATGGTATCGGTGTTATTCCTTGGGTAGTCCCTGGAACAGAAGAAATCGGACAATTAACGGCAGAGAAAATGACATATTGTCGAAGTGTATTATGGCCATTTCACGGAGTTTTTGGTGCTGGACAAGACTTAGATGAAACATTTGGTTTGATTGAAACAATTGAAAAAGCAGCAGAAGTTTATACGTATGTTCAAGCGCAAGGTGGCACGAAGCAAGAAATTAGTGATGAACAACTTAGTGCACTTGCACAAGAGTTTAATGTAGAACCAAAAGCCGGCTATTTAGAGGTAGGTGTGAAGTAATGCCACAGCTAGCCTCAGTCATGTATGTGAAAGAAGGGTGTCACGCAGAGTACAAACGTCGCCATGATCAGATATGGCCTGAAATGAAACAACTATTAAAAGACCATGGTGTGAGTGATTATCATATTTATTTAAATGAACGTACCGGTGAATTATTTTCGGTCTTAACAATAGAAGATGAAACACTACACGCTGAAATTGCGCAACAAACGATATGTCGTCAGTGGTGGGATTATATGGCAGATATTATGAATGTGAATGATGATAATAGTCCGAAGTCAATCGAGTTAACAGAAGTGTTTTTCCTAGAATAAAAAAAGGGGATGGAAAAATGAACTTAAAACCTAAAAAAACAACAGGATGGGTGGCAACGATTGCGATTGCAATGGCGAACTATATCGAAGCTGGTTCCATCATTGCCGCAGCGAGTAGTTTATCACTGTGGCAAGCGTATTTAAATATTGATAACATGCAAATTGGTTTGTTGAGTGCATTGAGTGCAAATGCTTTGGGAGCAGCAATTGGTGCATTGATAGGCGGTCCAATTACAGATAAATTGGGACGTAAATTTATTTTCAAATATGATTTAATTCTATATATGTTAGGCATACTAGCAATTATTTTATCATTTAACTTCTCAATGCTATTGATTGGTACTATTGTTGTCGGTATTGCAGTTGGTATCGGCGTGCCTGTTGCGTGGACGTATATTGCAGAAGAAGCGCCTGAAGATGAGCGTGCGAAACGTGTAGGTACAGCACAACTGGCTTGGTCCATTGGCCCTGCAATCACTTTTTTATTAGCAGTTATTGTTGCACCCATGGGCTTGTTAGGTTCACGTTTGATTTTTTTACATCTATTCATTATTGCAGGTGTAACTTGGTGGATCCGTCAAGGTATGAATGAATCTGAAATTTGGGAAGCAGAAAAAGCGAAAGAGAAAGCAGAAGCGGCTCATGATATTAAAAAAACATCAGTAATTAAAGAATTATTTACCAACCCTGTGAATTTAAAAGCGATGTTATTATTAATGGGTATTTACCTGTTTTGGAACTTAACTTCTGGCGCTATGGGTTATTTTATGCCATTTATTTATGAAAGCGTTGGCGGTTTATCTGGCGCTCAAGCGAACATTTTACAAGCCATGTTGTGGTTCTTAACAGTAGTGACGACATACTTTGGCTTTATGAAGTTAGGAGATAAAGTTAATCAACGACTATTATTTGGCGTTGGCGCAGTTATGGGTATCGTGGCATGGTTAATTTTAACATTTGCGCCAATGAACTGGGTTTCACTCATATTGTTCGTTGTACTTTGGGGTTCATCTGCAGGTATTGGAGCGCAAGCCTTTTATGCACTATGGACGAGTGAACTCTTCCCAACAAGGTACCGCGCAGGGGCACAAGGATTAATGTACTTTATTGTACGTACTGGTATTTCAATTTATTCCTTTGTCTTACCGACGATTTTGGCGACGTTAGGTTTTAAAGTTACCGGTATAATTATGATTAGTTTCTTAGCCATTCACACTATAATAGGCTTAGTATTAACACCGAAAACGCAAGGCAAGACATTAACACAAATTGAAAAAGAGCGTTATGGCGACAGTGCAAACATTCAAGTAAAAGAAGCAGCGCAAGCAAATAATTTAAAAGAAGTGAGGGGTTAAGTGATGTATCAAATTAAAGATTATGTAAACGGCCAATTTGTAGAGCGACCAGGAGCACCCGTAATTGATGTTATAAATCCAGCGACAGAGGATATTATTGGACAAACCTATGTAGGTACACAATTGCATACTCAAGAAGCAATTTATAGTGCACAACAAGCACAAATTGATTGGAGCGAAGTGCCTGCTATTGAAAGAGCACAATATTTAAAGAAAATAGCCACGGGAATACGCGAACGTAACGAAGAGTTAACGGAAGTCATTATCAAAGAAGGCGGAAAAACGCGTGATTTAGCCAGTACAGAAGTATTTTTTACTGCTGACTATTTAGATTATATGGCGGAGTGGGCGCGTCGTTTTGAAGGTGAGATTATTCAAAGCGATCGTAAAAACGAGCATATTTTATTGTATAAAAAACCGCTTGGCGTTACATCAGGTATTTTACCTTGGAATTTCCCATTCTTTTTAATCGCACGCAAAATGGCGCCAGCATTAGTAACTGGTAATACAATTGTCGTAAAACCATCAGAAGAGACGCCTATTAACGCTTTAATTTTTACTGAGATTTTAGATACAGTAGGCTTACCGCCAGGGGTTTTCAACTTAGTCAATGGTGCCGGCGAAGTTGTTGGTGATGAACTCGCACGCAATGAAGCAATTGAACTCGTATCGATTACAGGTAGTGAAAGTGCAGGGAAAAAAGTCATGGAAGCGGCGAGCCGCAATGTTACAAAAGTAAATTTAGAGTTAGGTGGTAAAGCACCAGCCATTGTCTTAGAAGATGCTGACATTGACAAAGCAGTACAATATATTATTGATTCACGTATTATCAATAGCGGTCAGGTGTGTAACTGCGCAGAAAGAGTCTATGTGCAATCATCCATACAAGATCAATTTGTAGATAAATTAGTAGCAAAAATGGCTGAAGTAACGTACGGTAACACGTTAGATAGTGATTATGATATGGGACCACTAATTAATAAAAAAGCCCAAAAAAATGTGCATCATCACGTAGAACAAGCTATTCAACAAGGAGGACACTTAGTATGTGGCGGCGTTCTACCTAAAGGTAAAGGTAACTTTTATCCAGCAACCGTAATTACAGATTGTCATAACGACATGGAAATCATACAAGAAGAAGTTTTCGGACCTGTATTACCCGTCGTGAGTTTTGAAACTATTGATGAAGCAATAGCGCTCGCAAATGATAGCAGGTTTGGTTTGACTTCATCTATTTACTCTAACGATATGAAACAAGTCTTTAAAGCTGTAGATCGCTTAGAATTTGGCGAAACGTATATTAATAGAGAAAATTTTGAAGCTATGCAAGGTTTCCATGCAGGCGTTAAACATTCAGGCATTGGCGGTGCTGACGGCAAGCATGGCTTAGAAGAATATTTACGCACACATGTCGTATATATGAATATAGAATAAACATATAGTAATTAATATGTGATTAAAAGCTCTTCATCCGTAATTAAAGATGAAGAGCTTTTTAAAATGCCTCGCTTTTTATCCCTTTTAAAATCCACTATATCAATGCTCATCCTACACTTTCCTTATTCCTTAAATATTAGTTGGCCTGATTTGCGCTTTGAATAATGTATCTATTTACTAACTTTACGCTTACTAAGTAAAAGGATACCTTTCTCAATTTTACATAAGTTAATGATTTCTCAAAGATAATAAATAAAAGTGGATGGATCGTTCATTTATTTATTTTACTTCTAAATGCGCATAATTAAATCGTTTTGTTTCAAAGTTGCGCTAATTTTAAAAAAAAGAGAAAAATATGTAAAAAACATATAGTTGGGCCAATATTCGTCCCTTTCGGGTTGTATAATAACTTTACCAAGAAAGAAGGTGACTTAGTTGAATCGTTCGCATCGGCTTTTGAGTATATACACACGGTTTATACAACATAAAAAATTGGATAAATTGGAACTTTCTGCTGAATTTAAAGTAAGCGAAAGGACTATCAAAAGAGATATTCAAGAAATCAGGAATTATTTTTACGACAATGACGAATGGTTTGAAAAGAAAGAGATTTATTTTGACTACCATAACTATAAATATTCTATAAAAAATGAAAAGAGTGGTTAATTTTTAAATCTAAATAATTGTTGTATTTGGTGTGTGTGTTTTCATCTAAATGTCTTTCAAAATACTAATATTCATAGTTAGTAATTTTGGATTTTTTTATGAATCGATACTAGGGAGAAGCTTTAAATATAGCTTATGTGTCATATGAAAATCCTAACGATCTATACAAGTTTTACTTCTTGGTAATTTTTATAAAGGAGAGATATAGAGGAATGACTGGTAAAAAATTAGATTTTTTATCTAATAGGTTAAATAAGTATTCTATTCGTAAATTCACAGTAGGAACAGCATCGATTCTAGTAGGGGCAGCATTAATATTTGGTGTAGCAAATGAGGAAGCGAATGCAGCAGAAGACACACAAAAAATGGAAGAAATGACGTCGGATGAACTTTCTGATGAGTCGACTATGAATCAAAGCACAAATCGGGATAGTTCTAATCAAGAGAAAAATATAGAAGAAAGCACACAAGAAGAATCGGCGCCCCAAACAGGACAAGTTAAAGACGAAACAACAGAAATAGTGCCACAAGTAAATCCAGAAGCAGAACAAGTTGAAGAAAAAGCAGCAGAAACAGCACCCCAAACAGGACAAGTTAAAGACAAAACAACAGAAGCGGATTCAAAAGTAGAGCAAGCTCAAGACAAAACAGCAGAAGTGGCACCCAAAGCAGAGCAAGCTCAAAACGAAACAACAGAAATAGTGCCACAAGTAAATCCAGAAGTAGAAAAAGTTGAAGAAAAAGTGGCAGAAGTAGCATCCCAAACAGAGCCAATTAAAGAAGAAAGCGCAACAGCTAACATAAAGAACATAAATGATACGAAATCAGCAAAAAATGATTACGCTAAAGTAGCCAATGTATCTGATAGTGAAGCTGAGAAAATAATCGGTCAATTAAACTTAGATCCACAAAATATGACTATTGAAGCATTACAATTTGCGTTAATCAACCAATTAGCAAATGAACAAAACGCAAATAAACGATTTGCAACAGCGTTAAGATCAGTCTCACCAAGAAATACAGAAGCTTTAAATATTAGTGCTAATGATGTACCAAGTGCATTAATGCCTTATTCTGGTTCACAAGTGATTGAAGCCGATGCAATTGCAAATGGTTACATAAAAAGTCAAACAGACGCTACAAATGCGCCAAATACACTGTCGGGTAGAGCGTGGTTAGTTGATCATGGTACGCCCTCTACTATGGCAAATGGTTTAACACCAATTCCAGAAGGTACCAAAGTTTATTTACAATGGATTGATAGCGACGGAGCTGTCTCACCTACTTATGTTGCAAGTACAACAAATCAATTAAGCTCAGCTGATGGATCTCAAGTTGGACCAGGTTCATACGCGTTTGATTTAAGAGAAGCATGGATAGATGCAAATGGTAAAGAACATAAATATCATGCAATTGCAGGACAATATTATAGATTATGGATTGAAGATTTCCAAACACCAAATGGTAATAATGTATCTATGCTTCGACAAGCGGGTGGATTTTTTCCAGGTTCATATGTAAATTCTGTAAGTAGTTCAAACTTAGGCCAATTTCCATTAATTGGTACGAATATGCAACGTACAGGTATTTATATGGCTATTGACTCTACAAATGGATATATGGATGCAGATCGTTCTGAATGGATACATGATGAATTGGGGCCAATAAGTGCACCGTCAGTAGATTTAAATGCTAAAAATAGTATTTCAGGGAAAGTTTGGTTAGAAACGGGTGCAGGAGATTACGCTAACTCTGCTACAGGGCCTAATGACAACGGCAATGACCCACAAGCTGTTGGTTATACAGTAGTTATGTCTTCTTTAACCAGTGAAGGTGCGCAAGCTTATGAAGCCCAAGTGGAAAGTTTACCAGAAAGTGAGAGAGCTGACGCTGCTAAAAATTTATTAACAGATCATCCTGAATATATTTCAGCAACCGTTTATGGTGAAACAGATGAAGGCGGTAAATACACATTAAGATTCCCTGATGGCACACTGAATGACCAATATATCTATGGTTATGTCATGGACCCCGAAGGTAATATGATAAAATCTTATTCTTCTTATACGAGTCCACAATTTAGAACACCAAATAGTAACTTATCATGGACACCACAAACAGCACCTGCACAAAATTTGGTTGCAAATCCAATGTGGTATAACGTGAATTTTGCATTAGTACCAACTACAAAGATTGATTTAGAAATTATTGACCTTAATAATACGAATAGTCCAGCAGTTCCAGGCGATGTAGTGAATATTGATTTGACCGGTAGTAAGTTATCACCCCTTCCAACACACATTGAGTGGAGAGATAAAAAAGGTAATATTGTTCAACAAACAACAGATATTACATCTTTAAAAGAAGGCGAAAAACAGTCCACATTTATAGTACCAGATACAGCAACAGATGGTGATATTTATACAGCTTATCTTGTTGTAGGTGGTAATGACGTTGCAGCAGATTCATTTATCATTAAAATAACAGATGCACGTAAGTATGAACCCTCTACAGAAGGTATCAAAAAAGACTACGGTACACCAACAACAGCGGAAGATGTGACAAGTTCAGTAACAGTACCCGGTTATCCAAGTCAAGGAGACCAACCGGTTATTACAGTGGATGACCCAACACAATTACCGGACGGTAAGACGCCAGGTAAAACCGAAGTAGATGTAACGGTAACGTATCCAGATGGCACAACAGATCACATTAAAGTACCAGTAACTGTTGGAGGTCAAGCAGAGAATGAAGTGTATGAGCCATCTACAGAAGGTATCAAAAAAGACTACGGTACACCAACAACAGCGGAAGATGTGACAAGTTCAGTAACGGTACCCGGTTATCCAAGTCAAGGAGACCAACCGGTTATTACAGTGGATGACCCAACACAATTACCGGACGGTAAGACGCCAGGTAAAACCGAAGTAGATGTAACGGTGACGTATCCAGATGGCACAACAGACCACATTAAAGTACCAGTAATCGTTGGAGCAGATACACAAGCGAATATAAACAACCCAGGTTACGCTCATGCGACTGTTAAACCAGGTGAAACAGTTAAAGTACCGCAAACTGGTGACAATACAATGCCAGATGGTTCTAAATATGATATAGCTACTAATCAAGTCCCTGCAGGATGGAAAGTATCTGTGAATGCTAATACTGGTGAATTAACTGTTAATCCACCTAAAAATGCTATGACTGGCACATCAGTAGTAATTCAAGTGACAGTAACATACCCAGATGGCTCTTCGGAAACTGTACCATCCAAAGTATCGGTAGATGATATAATCCAACTTCCAGCGCCAACAGTTAATCCTGTAGATGATAATGATACTGAAATCACAGGTTCAAATGGTACACCAGGCAATACTATTGTAGTCACATTCCCAAATGGTAGTACATCAGAAGGAACAATTGATGAAAATGGTAATTGGAAAGTTGATGTACCTAAAGGAGTAAGCCTAAATAAAGGTGATATCATTATTGCTGTTGAAAAAGATAAAGATGGTAACGTATCTGGTCCAACGAATATCGTTGTAGGTGAAAACTGTGACATGTCTCCTAATAATAGTTCAGATAAAGAAAAAATTGAAACGCCAAAAGATGAAAATATCCTAGAAAATGAACCTAGCGTAAACTTGTCTGGAAATAAAGCTTATGAAGCTCATACAAATACCGCAGTGAAGAACAGTAAACAAACAGATGTTAAAAATAGCGAATTAAAACATAAAGGTGTAAATATAGACTCAGGTAAGAGCAGTAAACAAGACGCCATTAAAGAGAAAGCACTGCCAGAAACTGGAGAAACTACTCATAATACTACAATGCTTGGAACATTATTTGCAGCATTTGGTTCATTACTATTATTCAGAAGACGTAGCAAGCACAATGAAAATAAATAATTAATCACTTAAAAGGCTGGGCTTTACGCCCAGTTTTTTAATTAGAACCCAATATCATTACTATGATACCGATACTGAAAACAAGGACATATTAAAAATGGAAAAAATTAATGCTCAATAAAAGAGGTAACTTCATATTTTCGTTTCTTTGCGTACATAATACGTTATTTTCCATGAAGATAACGGCTCCTACGACTTCAGTTTATTTTTTCAAAATGTATTCATCTCATTTAATAGTTCTCTACATTTTAACAAACTTCTACTACTACTAAACAAATTTCATTTATAAAGAGAAAATGGATATTTATATTTTGAATGTATCAGAAAAAAGTAATAGCCATATCATTATTAAATTAATTTCCCTTTTATTCCTTCCAAATTTTAATTTAATATTTACTTAAATTGATTTTCAAAAGTATGATATATTTTTAATAATTAAATACTTATGTAAAACATTTTAAGAACTAGAAATTAAAGGCGGTTGGGCTTTGAAGAAACAAAGGTTAAAGTTAAGCACGTTGATCATTATTGTAGTATGTATTGTCGTATTGGTTTCATTGCTTATCACTAGCGTATTGATTAGTAATACAATTAGGGATACGATACATCAAACGACTGAAGAAAAGGCTGAGGTTATTGGCAAGACGGTGGCACAGTCTCAAGTGGTGCAATCTACTTTGAAAAAGAAAAACAATGATAACAGTATACAAGCTTACGTATCTGACATACAACAATCAACGGATGTGCGTTTTATCGTTGTGATGGATATGAAGGGGATCCGAAAGTCGCACCCTAATGAAAAGTTAATTGGTAAACATTTCAAAGGTGGCGATGAAAAAGAAGCACTTCATGGTAAAGTGAGTGCTTCTATTTCTAAAGGAACGCTGGGTGAATCATTGAGGTCATTTACGCCTGTTTATGCGAATGGAAAACAGGTTGGCGTCGTGGCTGTTGGTGTGCCAATGAAAAGTGTTTATGAAGCCCTTGCAGATGGCAATAAGAAGATTATCGTTGGTTCAATCATTGGGTTGATTGTCGGAGCTATTGGTGCATACATGCTTTCTAGGTATATTAAGAAAATTTTACTGGGTTTAGAACCGTCGACGATTGCTAAGATACTTGGAGAAAGAAATACGATGTTACAATCTG
The DNA here is from genome assembly GCF_017891975.1 of Staphylococcus sp. GDY8P131P. Lineage (NCBI taxonomy): Bacteria > Bacillati > Bacillota > Bacilli > Caryophanales > Staphylococcaceae > Staphylococcus > Staphylococcus sp. GDY8P131P. Next base: position 130,941 of record NZ_JAESKF010000014.1, on the reverse strand, counting down.
TTCATGAAGGTGTCGTGGCTGTTGATAAGGAAGGTAAGATTAATTTAGTGAACAAATCAGCGATGGATATATTTAAACAAGCAAATCTGAAAGGTAACCCTATCGGTATGAAGATTGACGATTATATGGCGTCTACACAGCTACCGAAAGTACTTGAATTAGGTGAACCGGAACGAGATGAGGAGCAGAATATTAATGGTGTAAAGATTTTGGTCAATAGAGTGCCACTTATTGTAAATAAAGAAATTGTTGGTGCGATTTCAACATTTAGGGACAAGACAGAGGTAAACAAGCTTTCCGAACAATTAGTAGGTGTGCAGACATATGCAGATACTTTACGCGCACAATCGCATGAGTTCAGTAATAGATTGCATGTGATTTCTGGCATGTTGCAAATGGAACATTATGAGGATTTAAAACAATATATATATGATATTGTTGAATTAGGTAGCCAAGAGCATGGTCATATTACTTCGAAAATCAAAGATGCTGCATTGGCTGGTTTTTTAATAGGCAAATTAAGTTTAGCGCGAGAAGAGCATGTTAAATTATCTATTGTGAGTCATACCACCATCCCTGAACCGGAACATTCGCATATCACGCATGAAATGATTACGATTATAGGTAATTTAATAGATAATAGTATAGATTCTTTAGTGGTATCTGCTATTAAACAGAAAACGATTGATGTCCATTTGAAATATACAAACGGTACATTAACTATAGATATCGTAGATTCAGGCTTAGGTTTAAAAAGTGAGCTGGCTCATCAAATATTTGAAAAGGGCTATTCTTCTAAAGGCGAGCATAGAGGATATGGACTATACCTTGTTCAACAAAGTGTAGAGAAACTCAATGGAGATATTAATATAGCTTCTAATGTGGAAGGCAACGTGACGTTTTCAGTCGTTATAAGCTATTCAGAAAAGGAAGATCATAAATGGTGAATATATTAATTGTTGAAGATGATCCGATGGTTGCACAAATTAATCTGCAATTTATTGAAAAAATAAATAATCAAACTTCAGTAGATATCGCAAAAAATGTTAAAGAAGCTATGAGTATCATAGAAAATAAAGTGGTTGATTTATTATTATTAGACATATACATGCCTGAAGAAAATGGGTTAACATTTCTTAAATATATAAGAGAACAAGGTTATAAAATAGATGCTATACTCATTACAGCAGCTTCAGATGTTGAGCAAATCCAAACTGCATTTCGATACGGTGCTGTTGATTACTTAATCAAGCCCTTTGAATTTGAGCGCTTTAAGCAATCATTGTTACGTTATAAAAAAGGGCAGACATTTTTTAATAAAACGGAGAATATCAACCAATCTGATATTGATGGTGAATTGCTTAATAAAACAATCGCTGGGAATGAATCAGAGCTTAAATTACCAAAAGGTGTCACGAAAGAAACATTACAAGTAATTGTTAAGAAAATGAATGATTTTAAAGGCAATGAATTTTCTACAGACGAAATCTCAAAGCATGTTGATATTTCGAGAGTATCTGTAAGAAAATATTTAAAATTTTTAACGGAAATAGAAGTCTTAGAGGAATCTTTAAATTATGGTATCGGTCGTCCGATTTATTCGTATAAATTAAAGCAGGACCATTTGAAGTATTTAAAAGCGTATATGGATTGATGTGAAAAAATTGCCGAATTAAAAGGGGTATACACTTAATTCGGTTTTTTTAATTACAAAAAGATAATTAAAATTTCATAAACTATAAATTTGCTCCTCTTATGAATAGAATGGGTTTATCGATAATGAGGGGGGTAGTCATGGACACGAAAACAAATTTGAAAGCGCTTACTAATCAGGAAGTGCCGCTAAATAATAAGTTTAAAAGTATAGCAAAAAAGTTAATTAATATTAAAGTAGGTGTATTGCCATTACCACTTTATTTAATTTTAGCTGCAATTATATTCGTTGCTTCTATATATAATACATTACCTGCAGACATGATTGGAGGATTTGCTGTAATCATGATTTTAGGTATTTTACTAGGAGACCTTGGCCAAAAAATACCGATTTTAAAAGATATCGGTGGGCCAGCTATTTTGGCCTTGCTTGTCCCATCTATTTTAGTCTTTTTGGATGTGATTCATTCGACTTCTATGGAAGCGGTTACGACGTTGATGAAGACGTCTAACTTCTTATATTTCTATATTTCTTGTTTAGTAGTTGGAAGTATTTTAGGTATGAATAGCAAAGTATTAATTCAAGGATTTACGCGTATGTTTGTGCCTTTGCTAGTGGGAACAGTTCTAGCAGTTACTGCAGGTTTATTTGTTGGTTTATTGTTAGGTTATGATATAAAACACACATTATTTTATATCGTTGTTCCTATTATTGGTGGTGGTATCGGTGAAGGGATTCTACCCTTATCCATTGCGTATTCATCTATATTAGGAGACTCAGCTGAATCATTCGTTTCTCAAATGATTCCAGCAGCCGTAATTGGTAATATATTCGCAGTTGTTACTGCAGGCGTTATGATGCGCGTAGGAGAAAAATATACAAAACTTTCTGGAAATGGAAAACTAGTAAAATCTGAAAGCACTGAGGAAAGTATAGACAATAAAAAAGAAAAAGATAAAGTAATTGATTTCTCACTTATGGGAGCAGGGTTGCTGATTGCTTGTAGTTTCTTTATTGTTGGCACACTTGGTCAAAAATTCATTGGTATACCGGGCCCAGTTATTATGATTCTATTTGCAACGTTGATTAAATGTTTGAAAGTCATGCCTCATAAAATGGAGAATGGCGCACATAATTTATATAAATTTGTCTCTACAAGTTTGACGTGGCCATTAATGGTAGGTCTTGGGATGTTGTACATACCTTTAGAAGACGTTGTTAAAATTGTAACGCCAGCATACGTGGTGATATGTGCTTCAGTTGTATTAACGATGATTATTTCAGGTTATTTTGTAGGTGAATTGATGAAAATGTACCCGGTAGATGCTGCTATTGTCACAGGTTGTCATAGTGGTCTAGGCGGTACCGGGGATGTAGCCATATTATCAGCGTCTAAACGTATGGCGCTCATGCCATTTGCACAAGTTGCGACAAGGATAGGTGGCGTTTCAACGGTTATCATAGCAACATTTTTATTGAAAATTTTAAGTTAAATCATAATAATATATAAGGGGTCACTAACATGTCAGAGAGAAATGAAAATATAGATTCAATCACTTTACATCATGAACATTCAGGTAAAATAGAGATTACAAGTAGCGTAGAGGTTAACACTGAACAAGATTTGAGTGTCGTATATACGCCAGGGGTATCTGAAGTATGTAAAGCCATTACCAAAGATGAAACAAAAGCAAATACATTGACCGCACGAGGTAATATGATTGCCGTAATTACGGATGGCACGGCTGTACTTGGATTAGGAGACATTGGTCCGAAAGCAGCTATACCAGTTATGGAAGGTAAAAGTATTTTATTTAAACAACTCGCAAATGTAGACGCATTTCCTATATCTTTAGATACAAAAGATACTGAAGCAATTATATCTATTATAAAAGCATTACAGCCTAATTTTGCAGGGATTAATCTAGAAGACATAGCTGCGCCACGTTGTTTTGAAATTGAAAAAAGATTGATTGATGAGCTGGATATTCCAGTGTTTCATGATGATCAACATGGCACAGCTATCGTTGTACTTGCAGCGTTAATTAATGCACTGAAAGTTGTTCAAAAAGAAAGTGATTATGCAAAAATTATTATTAATGGTGCAGGTTCAGCGGGTATCGCAATTGCTAAGTTATTGTTAGAAGCTGGGTATAAAGACATTACGCTGGTTAGTCTAGAGGGCGTCTTGAACAAAGCAGAAACATGGATGAACAAAGCGCAACAAAATATTGCAAGTTGTACAAACCCCGATGACCAAAAGGGGACATTGGATGATGTTATACAAAATGCAGATGTATTTATTGGTGTGTCAGGTCCAAAAGCTTTAACGGAAGCACATGTAAGATCGATGAACGATGATCCGATTATTTTTGCATTAGCAAATCCAACGCCAGAAATATACCCAGAAGAAGCAGTTGGAGCTGGTGCGGCTATTGTTGGTACAGGGCGTTCAGATTACCCGAACCAAATCAATAATTTATTAGCTTTTCCTGGTATTTTTAGAGGTGTGTTAGACGCACATGCAAATGAAATCACCACAGATATGAAAATAGCGGCGGCTAAGGCAATTGCTGACACCATAGAGGAGGAGCAACTAACACCGGATTTTGTCATTCCACATGCATTAAATCCACATGTTGCTCATGAGGTAGCAGGAGCGGTTAAGCATCATGCGAAAAATGGAGAGAAAGTATTGATATAACGTAAAGTTGATATGAAAAACGCTAGAGTTGGTTGCTTTTTATAAATCACCACAATTGCACAAAGAAAGGATGGCTGCTACTGAAATTAAGTATGAGTCATTCCTTTTATAATTGTTCAACTTCCATACAATTTTTTAAGAGAAATAATGGTTCACTTAACCTTTTATATTTAATCGTAAAAACACTCATATGATATGCAAAAGCATAGTATCATTGGTCGGATGATATTGAAATAACTTATAAAAGATGTCACTTATAAATGAGGGAGCCGTATCCAAGTTGTAATCACCTTCTAAATAAGTGAAATTCAAATTTAAAAAAGCATATCATAGCCGTGTATAATGATTGGGCGTGATGTCTGAACGTACATGTACGATTGTTTAAAGTTATTATCAGTTAATATAAGTTATGATAAAATTAAGCATATACTAAATAGACAGTTATCATTTTATCGACCAAAACAGTAACAGTTATAGGCTATATCTTAGCGTATCAGCACATTTGGCTATTATTAGCTGAGCGACGCATATCGTACGTGTGCATTTAATCATAGTTATTACGTTATGATTTAAATAACTAAAAGATAAATAACAATCAAAAAGGAATGTGAATTATGGAAGAAAATAATAACGATTATGAAAATTTGTTGTTTTACTTTGCATATAAAACCTTTGTAAATACAGCAGATGAAATAATCGAAGAATATGGTTTGAATAGACAACACCATAGATTTTTATTTTTTATCGAAAAAGCGCCGGGTATTACAATTAAAGATCTCTTGAAAAGTATGGAAATTTCTAAACAAGGTAGCCATGCAACATTGAAAAAATTGAAGGATGAAGCATTTATTATCGAAAAACAAACCGAAGCGGATAAGCGTGTTAAAGCACTCTATCCTACAGAAAAAGGTACGAAATTAGTTCATGAATTAAATAAAGCACAAAACGATTTGTTTAGAGATATTCAAAAAAAAGTTGGTAATGATTGGTATGCAATTATGGAAGCATTTGCTTCTTATCGTACAGGATTTCAGGAAGTAAAATATCTAAAAGATGATGTAAAAAAATAAATAAAATTAATTTTTAAAACATAGTGGGGCGTCACTATGTTTTTTTATTTGAAAAGGAAAATTCACGATAATTAAGTCAACGTTATTGACCTTTATTATTAATCGCGTTATATTTGCAATGTAAGAAATAAAGAGAAAAAGGGGAAATGATTAATGCAAAAACGCGTAGGACAATATTTAATGGACGCGATTAGTGCTGTAGGCGTTGATAAAGTTTTTGGAGTACCTGGAGATTTTAACCTTACCTTTTTAGATGACATTATCCATCGTGATGACATGGATTGGGTAGGTAATACAAATGAATTAAATGCGAGTTATGCTGCAGACGGTTACGCAAGAATGAAAGGTATTAGCGCTATGGTTACAACATTTGGTGTAGGTGAACTCAGCGCTGTAAATGGTATAGCAGGAGCTTATGCGGAGCGTGTGCCTGTCATAGCAATTACAGGTGCACCGACTCGCGAAGTCGAAAAAGCTGGTAAATATGTGCACCATTCATTGGGTGAAGGCACTTTCGACGATTATCGTAAAATGTACAAACACATTACAACAGCCCAAGGATATATTACACCTGAAAATGCACAAGTTGAAATACCACGATTAATTGATGCAGCATTAAATGAAAAACGCCCGGTTCATATGCATCTACCTATTGATGTTGCAGCCCAAAAGATTGAAGTAGAAAAGCCGTACTGTTATGTAACGCCGGAAAAACAAGATGTTTCTAGCTATATTAAAAGAATAGAAGATAAATTGAAAACTGCAAAACAGCCATTAATTATTGCAGGACATGAAATTAATAGTTTTGATTTACATGAAGCACTTGAACAATTTGTTAATCAAACGCACATTCCAGTCGCACAATTATCCCTTGGTAAAGGTGCGTTTAACGAACAAAATGATTACTATATGGGCATATATGATGGTGAGATTTCAGACGGGCCAATCAAATCATATGTAAATGGTAGTGATGTTATTTTAAATATTGGCGCTAAACTCACAGACTCTGCAACGGCAGGTTTCTCATATCAATTTAATTTAGATGATGTGATTATGATTAACCATCACAATTTCAAAGTGGATGCATTACATGCAGAAGAGGTGAGACTGACAGACCTCTTAGAAGGGTTGTTAGAAATGGATTATGTCAGTGATGTAAATTATCCACATTATCACGTTTCCGAACATAAAGAAATTGAATTAATTGATCATCCATTAACACAATCAACTTATTTCAAATTAATGCAAAGTTTTATAAAACCCAAGGACATCATTCTTGCAGAGCAAGGTACATCTTTCTTTGGTGCGTATGATTTAGCCTTGTATAAAGAAAATAAATTTATTGGTCAACCGTTGTGGGGATCAATTGGTTACACAATGCCTGCAACGCTCGGTACACAAATTGCAGATAAACAACGCCGAAATTTGTTGTTAATTGGTGATGGCTCGTTACAATTAACGGTTCAAGCGTTATCAACAATGATTCGTGAAGGCTTAAAACCAGTTATATTTGTAGTGAATAATGATGGTTACACCGTTGAGCGTAAAATTCATGGCGAAACAGCATCATACAATGATATAAATATGTGGGATTATAAAATGTTACCATTTGTATTTGGTATGAAAGAAGATGATGTCAAAATACACAATGTAACAACAAGTATTGAATTAGAAAAAACATTAAAAGATATTGATGACACTCCGAATATTATGCACTTTGTAGAAGTTCATATGGATATACACGATGCACCAGCAAAACTCAATGAAATTGCTAAAGCTTTTGCAAACCAAAATAATTAAGAATTTAAAAATTTAATAAGCGCTTTCTTTTAAGTTATAATAATATGACATCATTAGTATCATAGTAATCTAAATAAGTATTACTGCAAAAAGCATTTAAACAAAGGAGAGATTTTAATGACAGTAAATAGTAAAGATTATATTGATGAGACTTATGGTTTATTTATAAATGGCGAGTTTGTTAATAGTGACAGTGGTGAAACGTTGGAAGTTGTAAATCCAGCCACAGGGGAAACACTATCAAGTATTGCAAAAGCTAATGATGCAGACATAGATAAAGCTGTGGCAGCAGCACAGGAAGCATTTGAATCTTGGCGTTTAACATCTAAAACAGAACGCGCTAATTTATTAAGAAAAATTAGCGATAAAATAATGGAAAACAAAGACAAAATTGCTACGATTGAAACGTTAAATAACGGTAAACCGATTCGTGAAACGGCAGGCATTGATATACCGTATGCTGCAAAACATTTTAATTACTTTGCAAGCGTTATCGAGACACATGAAGGTTCAGTTAATGATATTGATAAAGATACAATGAGTATTGTACGTCATGAACCTATAGGTGTGGTAGGTGCCGTTGTAGCTTGGAACTTCCCAATGTTATTAGCAGCGTGGAAGATTGCGCCAGCTATTGCAGCAGGTAATACAATTGTGATTCAACCGTCTTCCTCTACACCTTTAAGCTTATTAGCGGTAGGTAAGATTTTCCAAGAGATTTTACCTAAAGGCGTCGTTAATATCGTAACGGGTAAAGGTTCAGAATCAGGAAATGCCATTTTCAACCATGAAGGTGTGGATAAATTATCATTTACTGGTTCAACCAATGTGGGATATCAAGTAGCTGAAGCTGGGGCAAAACGTATTGTTCCTGCAACGTTAGAACTTGGTGGTAAGAGTGCCAACATGATTCTGGATGACGCAAACTTAGATTTAGCGGTTGAAGGTATACAACTAGGCATTTTATTTAACCAAGGAGAAGTATGTAGTGCTGGATCACGCTTACTCGTCCAAGAAGGCATCTATGATGAATTAATTTCAAGACTGAAAGAAGCATTTTCAAATATTAAGGTTGGCGACCCATTAGATGAAAATACGCAAATGGGCAGTCAAACGAGCCAAGAGCAATTGGAAAAAATCCAGTCTTATATTGACTATGCAGAAAAATCTAACGCTGACATTTTAACTGGCGGTAAACGTATAACGCGTAATGGTTTAGATAAAGGTTATTTCTTAGAACCGACATTAATAGCAGTTAATGATAATGATCATAAATTGGCACAAGAAGAAATATTTGGACCAGTGTTAACGATTATCAAAGTGAAAGACGACCAAGAAGCAATTAAAATCGCTAACGATTCTGAATACGGTCTAGCAGGAGGCGTGTTTTCACAAAATATTAACCGTGCATTAAATATTGCGAAAGCTGTAAAAACAGGTCGAATCTGGATTAATACGTATAACCAAGTGCCTGAAGGTGCACCATTTGGTGGTTATAAAAAATCAGGAATCGGGCGTGAAACATATAAAGAAGCATTGAGTAATTATCAACAAGTTAAAAATATATTTATTGATACAAGCAATGAACTTAAAGGCTTATATTAAAATGACCAAAACTTATACCACACATATGTATATCTAGATAAATTTAATATGGGGGTTTATTGTGATAAATACAATTAAAAGGAGGGGGGCCGTATTGCGGTCCCTCCTTTTTAATAGCTAAAAATTTTTATAAAAGCGAGCGCTCATCATTTCAAATTAAAAATTTATTTTCACGAATTTTAATGTTTATATATGGTTGCTATCAACCAAGGAATCACTTCCTGTAATAGGCATCGCTTCAGTAAGTATGATGCGTTTATTAACTTTCATTATCTGTTATTAAAATAAAAGTCATATACCATAAAACCCGACTATTCTTATAGAAATTATAATTTTAATATTGACGTCGTATATAATTTTAGCTATATTAACTAGCATAGATATTTTCAGAAAATTCTATTTATTAAAAATTTGTTATAGAAAATGAATAAAGTCATTCCTGATCTTTATATCCCCTCAACAATGAGTATAAATGATAAAAACAACTACAATATAGGAGGAATAATATATGCCAAACAAGCAGATACATTTTAACGGATTCGTGCAAAACTCTCCGTCTCCACATTCATCTGGATTATGGAAACATGAAAAAGATCAAGGCGCAAATCATAATCAATTAGGTTATTGGACAGATATTGCACAAACATTAGAAAGAGGCAAATTTGATTCTATATTTATTGCAGACGTATTAGGAACGTATAGTGTTTATAATGGATCGAGTGATGCTGCAATTAGACATGCAGTTCAGCTGCCTGCGCATGATCCGATACCTATTATTTCTGCTATGGCTGCCGTTACAAAACATATTGGATTTGCGCCAACAATATCTACCACATATGCGAAACCTTATAGTTTAGCTAGACAATTATCTACATTAGACCACTTAACAAATGGGCGATTAGGTTGGAATGTTGTAACTTCTTACTTAGAAAGTGAAGCCATTAATTTAGGTCTTAAAGAAAGGTTGCCAAAAGACTTAAGGTACAATAGAGCAGATGAATTCCTCCAGGTTGTTTATAAACTTTGGGAAGATAGTTGGGAAGATGGCTCAGTTGTTAATGATAAAGAAAGTGATATATATGCAGATGCTAACAAGGTACATAAAATTAACCATGGAGGTGAATTTTTTAGTGTTCCTGGGCCTCATTTGGTTGAACCGTCTCCACAAAGAACGCCCGTATTATTTCAAGCAGGCGCTTCAGAAAAAGGTAAAACGTTTGCAGCTAAACATGCAGAAGCGGTTTTTACAAAACATACTTCATTAGAATCATTAAAAAACTATGTCAATGATATACACACAAGAGCAGAAAAATACGGAAGAAATAAGGAAGATCTTTTGGTTTTTCCTATGGTGCTTCCTATTATTGGAGAAACTGAAGAAAAAGCCTATCAAAAATATAGAGCATTAACAGAACACATCAGTTACGAAGGCTCAGCTTCATTATTAAGTGGCCACACAGGCATTGATTTTTCTGAATATGACCCAGACCAGTATATAGAAGACATTGAGACCGAAGCCATGCAAGGTAATCTTAATATTTATACTAAAGACCCAAACTATAAATGGACCTTAAGAGAAGCTGTGAAAAACCACGGACTTGGAAATGGCACGGTTAAATTTATAGGAACGAAAGAACAAGTAGCAAATCAATTTGAAACATGGGCGATTGAGGGTGGAGCGGCTGGCTTTAATATCGCTCAGAGTTATTCTCCGGGCACATTTGAAGAGTTTGTTGATGAGGTTATTCCTGAATTACAAAAGAGAGGTTTATATAGAACAGAGTATGAAGGAAGCACACTTCGTGAGCATATGTTTGGCAAAGGTCATAAAACAATAAAAGAAAATCATCCAGCAAAAAATAATAAAAATGCACATATAAATTAAAAAAGGAGTAAAAGCGAATGGATGCAATTTCTCTTTACACATGGATAGGTTTTATATTATTTATGGTAGTCATGGTTGCTGTTGGTTATGTGAGCGCTCGTAAAATGAAAAATATCGCTGACTTTGCAACTGGGGGCGGCGCTATTGGCCCTAGAGTACTCGGATTATCATTTGCAGCAACTTATTTAAGCGCAGCAACTTTTTTAGGTTATCCTGGTTGGTCTTATGAATGGGGACTAAATAACTTATGGCTATTTTTAGCCATGTTTATCGGTGGACCCACAGGTGTGTTAATGGTCGCTAAAAAAGTACGAAAATTGAATACAAAGCAAAAATCTTTATCGCTTCCAGATTGGTTGGGGGACTTCTATAATAGTGATATTTTACGTGTAGGTACGGGTATTATCTTACTATTTAATATTTTCTATATCGCTAGTCAGTTTGTTGCAGGCGCAAGGATTTTTCAATATTTACTGGGTATGTCATACTTTGGTGGACTTGTTTTTATCGCAGTTATCGTTGTATTGTACGTTTACGTTGGAGGCGCGCTTGCTGATATTTATACGGATGCTATACAAGTTATCATTATGGCAATTGCAGGTGTAGTGGTCTTTGTTTCTGGTGTTGTCATCTTTTGGAAAGGAAGTATTACAAGTACGTTCTCTGGTATCGTTCATAATCTAGGTAATCAAAATGAAAATTTAGTTAAAGTGTTTAATCCAGACTCTGTACATTTTAACTCTTTTAGCATGGTTTTAGGTGCTATCATCATACAATGGGCGTTTGCTTCTGCGCCTCATTTATTTAATAAGATATTAGGTCTTAAAAATGAAAAAGACTTAGGAAAAATGATCAATACGTATGTTATTGTGACCGGTCTTTGCTTATTAGTATTGTTCGGGGGCGTATTCAGTCGTGTAGCACTTGGTAATAGTATTGAAACTTCAGATTTAGCGCTTCTTGAATATATTATTTGGGCTTTCCCAGCAGTGATTGTAGCACTTTTTGGCGTGGTTATATTGGCAGCAGCTATGTCAACAACAGATGGCTTATTTGTATCTATTTCCACAGTTTTCGCGAACGATATCTTTTTGAAATTTTTGGTTAAAAGAAAAATTGTTAACGTTAGTGAGGCAAAAGCCAATAAAATTGCATTTCAAATTAGTAAAATCAGTGTGCCTGTTGTCGGTTTGTTATCATTTTTATTAGTATTACAACCTCCAAAACACATGAGTGATATTATGTGGATCGGTATATCGGGTATTGCTGCCGGAACTTTAGGGCCTATTTTACATGCTATTTATGCCAAGCATAAAGCGCCAGCTAGAGCTGCAGAAATGTCTATGTTTGTAGGCTTAAGTTCGTACTTAATTATTTATTTTGGAGGGATTATCCCAAGTACTATGTCAGCAGGTGCAGTAGCAACATTTATAGGTATAGCAACGATTACAATTGCTTCATTTGTAATTAAGGTTAAAGATAATAAAAAATATGCTATAGAAGAAGGTAATAATTAATGTTTGTTAATGAAATGCTAACAATATGGTTGTACGGATTTATAGGAATGTTTATTGCAGTAATCATTGTATTGAAAATTGCATATACAGATAAATAGATAGACGAATTATTTTAAAGGAGAATGCATATGCCACTAATAAAATTAGATATGATTAAAGGTAGAGAAAAGGAAGAAATTAAACGTATTTTAGATATCACTTATGATGTAATGTTAGACGCATTTCAAGCGCCAATTGGTGACAGATATCAGATTGTTAACCAACATGAGGATTATGAAATGCAAATATTAGATACAGGTTTAGGTGTTTCTAGGACGGAACTTGTGATTGTATTTACTATAATTACAAGGCCTAGAACAAAGAATCAAAAAATTGAGTTTTATAAAAAGTTAGCAGAAGCATTAAATGAATCATTAAATATACGTAAAGAAGATATAATGATTAGTCTCGTTGAAAATACGGATGAAGACTGGAGTTTTTTCAATGGTAAAGCCCAATTCCTTACAGGCGATTTATAATATGAGAAAACTTAATTTCAATATAGGTGAAGCGTTAATTAACTATATCGTGCGATGTAAGCCTTTCAAAAATTAATTCAACGTGTAGTAAGCTAGGAAAAGAACCTTATACAACAAGCCGCCAACAATTAAAATTACATTGTTGGCGGTTAAAATTTTGTATGCATATTTTCATAAATTAACATTAGTAAAGGTATTTCTACTCAATATAATATCTGTGAATATTAAATTATTAATAAATAAAATTAGAGTATTTTTAAAATTTAGAATACATGATATTGACTTTTTTAAAGAAAAGTTCAATAGTATAAAGGCGACTTTAATCATACAGATTTAAGTAAAGTTTAATTTAAGTAAAAGTAACAATAGGTTTAACTATTGTAATATATTTATGAGGTGAAATTGTAGTGTTTAATAGTAATGAACAATTTACTTTAGGTTTAATTATCACGGTTTATTTTATTTTTTTAATGCTCATGTCTTTATACATAAAAAGAAAAATTAAAACGTATGATGACTATAATATGGCGAGCAGGACTGTCTCCATTATTCCATTGATTTTAACATTCGTTAGCACGGGCGTCGGAGGAGCTACGTTATTAGGCTATATGGAAAATGGATATACATTAGGTATGGGACAACAGTGGATTCATATCACTATGATAAGTGCGGTTATTGTCCTTGCTGTATTTTTCTTGAAACGCATCAGGCTATTAGGAGAACAACATAATATGGTAACAATCGGTGACTATACGGCACTTCGCTACGGGGAATCAGCACGTATCCCTACGGTGCTTAGTTTCCTTTTTGCTTATTGTGCGATGACAGGCATGCAGTTTGTTGCGATTGCTTCTATTTTAAATTTAACGACGGGACTAAATATGACAACTGGAATTATAATAGGATGGATTTTGCTAACGATAAAAACGTATTTGGGCGGCTTAAAAGCGGTCGTTTGGCAAGATGTTGTTCAAGGTCTCATACTTACGGTTGGTATTGTAGTTTTATTTTTTGTGGTGATTTATTATTCAGGAAGTTGGAGTAGTATTCAAGCCAACGCTCAAAATAGTAACCAAAATCAAATGTTAGATTTTCTTAATATTACGCCTAATGAAATTTTAATCTATCTTTTAACATTAGCGTTTTATCAATTTATAAGACAAGATGTTTGGCAACGTATTTGGGTGGCCAAAAATTTGAAAACGGCAAGAAATGGTTACTGGATTTCGATGATTATAGCTGTGTTATTAGGCGCCATGACTGTATTTATTGGTGTATATAGTAAGTTTGGTTTGAATTTAAATATAACTGAAACACCATTGGTCTATTATCATGTTATTCAAGAAGTATTTCCATTTCCTGTAGTCGTAATCATGATTATAGTATTATTAGCAGCAGTCATTTCAAGTGCTGATTCCTTCTTTATTGCAGGTGCTTCATCGATTGCTAACGATATTATAAAACCAAACGTTAAAAGTTTTAGTCAAACGAAAATGCTATTATATAGCAAAATCTCGGTTTTAATCGTATCTGTGATTGCTTTAGTGTTGTCCCTCATGATTCCTGGGTTAGTAGATCTTATGGTCACAGGCACTGCGATGTCCGTGTCAGGTTTGCTAGCGCCTGTAGTTTTTGGATTGTTTTGGCAAAAACCTTCAAAAATGGCAGGTAATATATCAATGTGGAGTGGACTGATATCGGCAGTCGTTTGGCAATTGCTTGGTCATCCGTTTGGCCTCCATCCAATCTTAATTGGCTTACCACTTTCAACTATAATATTATTACTTGTAACATTATTCGGAAAGCAAGATTACGTTCGTGTTTAAGGTACCCTATATATTATAGATTTGAACGGAAATTCATTATATAAAATCTAAAAATTAAATAGCACATATGCATTCATATACTTAAAGCGTTCAATATTGTTAGATAGACATAATTGAACGCTTTTTCCTATTCAATTTTAAAAAAGCGAATAACTCAAAACGGGTCTACTATCATTTAAGATAGTAGGTGGCATAAAAGTGCATACTTACATCAAATTATATGAGTAATATAATAAAGGTAGGTTAAGATAATCAATAACGAAATATGAAAAGGGGAGAAAGAACAATGGCTAATAGTACTTTACGTATGTTGATGCCACAGTGGCAAGGTGGAAATAATGAGGCAGGATATGCTTTAGGAGCAGAACTCTTATCGTGGTTAGCGCCAAAAAGCGATGACCCTTTAGTAGAGGTACCTATAGAATCAGACCCTGAATTATTAAAAACTGAGGAAGGTGTAGTTGCACGGCAGGCACTATTAAAACAATTGCAATCAGCAGAACATTTAATAGAGCAACATCAACCAGATAATATTGTAATATTTGGTGGTGACTGTTTAGTTGGACAAGCACCTTATGCTTATCTTAATGAACGTTATGGTGGGGATGTCGGTGTGTTATGGATAGACTCGCATGGGGATATTTCATCCCCGAAAGAAATGGAAAATGCCAATACAATGGTATTAGGTAATTTGTTAGGAGAAGGAGATCAAGCATTTGCTGACAAAGTGAAAATGCCATTGAAACCTCAAAATGTTATGTTAGCTGGTATTAAGCCAAAAGATTATGAGGCTGAACGGATTGAAGCATTAGGCATCCAAGTAGCATATCCTGAAGATTTTGAAGGAGATAGTGATATTGTTATAAAATGGATAAATGATAACAGTATTAGACATTTAATCGTTCACTTTGATGTCGATATATTGGATCCAAACCGATTCCGTTCCCAGATTTTTGCCAGTCCAGAACCAATTTCTATCAACTGGGCTGAAGGTGAAATGAATTTGGGGCAAATTGGCAGGCTCATTGACGATGTTTCTAAGCATACCAGTGTCGTTGGTTTAGGTATTACAGAACATATGCCTTGGGATGCTAATGCGTTACGTCATCTATTGAGCAAATTACCGTTGTTAAAAAATGAGTAACTAAAGGGGAAGGGATAGAAATCATATTTTTATAAAATGATTTCTTCACTCCAATCCATCAAGTATGTGTAGGAAAAAAGAATACAAAAGCTGAAGTTATTGTATCAATGTCTATTTAAAAGTTGGATATAAGTATATTTGCATTTTTATTGTTTACTGCTAATACGATATTTAAGGTTGAAACATGATTTATGTTTCAACCTTCTTTAGTGTTAAAATAATGTATATGGGTGGTGATTTAATGAGTATGCAAGCATTTCATGGGAAAGTAAAAAATATTGACGATACGCCTTTTGGTTATACAATGTCTATTATCGGTGGTAAATGGAAAATGGTGATTCTCTATTTAATAGCTGAAAATGAAAAGGTTCGATTTAACGCGCTGAAAAGAATGATAGGTACTATAACTTATAAAACGTTAAGTACACAGTTAAAAGAATTGGAAGCAAACGGCATTATAATTAGAACAGAATACCCACAAATACCACCTAAAGTAGAATATTCACTTTCAGAAAAGGGCAAATCTTTAATCCCAATTTTAGAAACTATATGTGAGTGGGGCCTAGATCATTAAATAGGATAAAAACAAAATGTATTAAAATTTAACTATGTATCGTTTTAATTTATATCAATTTTTTTGACACTTAAATTATAAAAGCCAGAGATCAAAAGAACTAATGCATCTCTGGCTTTATATTGTAATTGATTAAATATATAGTTGTTTTACTAATCATGTGAGTTTACTGTCTTTGGCGTATAATATAGCTTAATATCACAGGTTAAAATTTGGCTGGCATACTGAACGCTATCTGCAGATACTGCTTCAAAAAACATGCTTTACTAAATTTAACAAACTTATATGACAATAATTTTTACCAATGAAAAATGCCATATTAAAACTGGAAAAATTTCATATAATTAATAAATTATTTTAATTCAAAATCTTTAAGCGTTGCGTCAGGGTTTAAAATTTTATCTGGATTGAATTCATTTAAAGATTGATTTGCATGTATTTTTTGAGGCAAAGTATGATTGGCTAAAGCAGCTTTACCAAGCGCAATTAAATCAGCTTCTTTATTTTTAAGCATACTTATGGCCGTTTCAATATCCTCTAAATGCCCATTTGCAATAATGGGAACATCAGTATGACGTTTAGCGAGAGCAGCTAACGAAAGCGTATTATCATTGAAAGCAGGTTGCCAAGCTTTATACTCTGTTGTATGGATATAATCAATGCCGGAGTCAGCTAGATTTTCAAAAATAACTTGAGCATCCTTTTCGCCACCTTCCCATTTGTAGTCAAAATCATTTACCTTACTTTGAGAAATACGGATACCCACGATAAAATCCGATGAGACTTCTGACTTAATAGCTGTAATAACTTCTAATATCATTCTGATTCTATTTTCTAATGAACCGCCATAATCATCATTTCTTTGATTGGTATACGTAGTTAAAAATTGATCTAATAAATATCCATTTGCAGCGTGGATTTCAATACCATCAAATCCTGCACATTGAGCATTTTTAGCAGTTTTCACAAAACTTTGTACAACATCCTTTATACCATCAACAGATAAAGCTTCAGGCGTTGGATATTTACCTTCGCCATTATACATTGGGCTTTTTTCTCCTTTAGGCACAATTGAAGAAGGTGCGACAGAAGTATAACCAAATGCGTTGCCATGTACGAGCGCGCCAGCATGCATAAGTTGAGCAATCATTTTAGAGCCGTTTTTATGCGTTGCATCCACGATATTTTTCCAAGCATCGATTTGGGTTTGAGTTACAAGACCAGGTTGGTGTTGGTACCCAGGGCTATGTGTTTCATCTATAAAAAGACCTTCAGTAATTATTAAGCCAAAGCCACCTTCAGCAAAAGAACGATAATAATTCAACATCTCAGATGTAGGGATGCCTTTTAATGTGGCGCTAATACGTGTCATAGGTGCGAGAGTTATTCTGTTTTTAACATTTAAAGTATCTAATGGTTGAAAAAACATTCAGTTCTTGACCTCCTCTAATAAATTCAATAAATCCATTTTAACTTTAGTCATGAGTTTAGTAAAATTGAAATCATTGAATCATCTGTTCAATATTTTTGAAGGAGGAACACAAATGGAATTTCGTCAATTAATTACTTTTAAAAGTATTATAGAACATGGAGGTTTTAAAGAAGCGGCGGATCAGCTAGATTATGCTCAATCTACTATAACCACACATATAAAAAATTTAGAAGAAGAACTTGAACACGAATTATTTAATCGTTTAGGTAATCATGTCACGCTCACTCACTATGGTGAGAAATTATTACCTTATGTGAAGCAATTACTACAAATCTACTATCAAATTGAGGATTTAGATGATGCACCAAAAGGCCGACTAACTATAGGTATATCGGAATCTTTAATGATATGTAGAATACCAGAAATTTTAGAAATGTATAAAAAAAATTATCCTAAAGTCCAAATTTCTTTGAAATCCGTAGCACCTAACGATATTAAAGCACATCTTCAAAAAGGTGTTATAGATTTAGCACTTATATTAGAAAATGAAAATTGGCAAAATAAACTTTTTTATATTGAAAAATTAAATACTGAAAGAATGATTTTAGCTTATAGTAATAGCAAGCAAAATTTAAATACAGCGTTATACTCAGACCAATTTTGCAGTTATCAGCCAATGCTGAAAGAATACTTTAAAATTAATTCTTGGGACGTACAAGATAGCTTTGAATTTCAAAGCATTGAAGCGATTAAACAATGTGTAGAACACGGATTAGGTATTTCAATTTTCCCCTATTTTTCAATAAAAAAAGAGTTGGAGCGTAAACAATTTACTGGAGAAGCAGTAGATGTAAATAACAAAGGCATTGCGACATTTTTGGTCTATCATCAATCTAAGACATTGTCATCATCAGAAATAGCAATGATTGAAACCATTAAAGCTTGTGCTCAAAGATGGTATTGATAGTGTAAATATAAAACGATATCACTAAAACATTAATAGACACAAGAAAGGAATATAATTTATATAATTATTAAACGGGAATATTAACAAATAATGGTTTTTGGAAAGTGATTTTATTAATAAAACCAATCAAGATGATATTGGCCTTTGAATAAAATGATATAACCGATATAATGGGGGAGAATAACTAGGGAAAAGGTGAATTTAATGAAACAGATAAGCAATCATCATTTAAATAATAAAGCCAGATTAAATCATCAATTTAAATTATCCAGTATCGCACTTATTATGAGTACTACTTTAATTGGATATGGTTTGACCCCAGTATCATCAGCAGAGGCAAAAGATAAGACTGATTTGAACATTGAAACACATTTGGATAACGCACAATCATTAGAAAAACACATTCAAGCAGGTAAAGAAAAAATTGAAAAATTAAAGCATATTAAAGGCAGTCAAAAGCAAGCTGCTATTCAAGACATGACGGATGCTAAAAGTATAGAAGAAGTTAAAGAAATATTGAAAAAAGTCAAAAATGATAACAATGAAACCATCAAAGAACATAAAGAAAATAAAGCATCTGCTAAAGACGAAGGACAAGATGATGCTACTATAGAAGAGGAAAATAAACATACGTCATCTGAAGGCAAGGAAAATGTCGAGTATGCGCTAGATGACCGAAAACAACCAATTGCTAATAAAGAAAATTTTACTCATAGTGAACCAACAGACAATAAAGCCCTAATAAACCAAGATAATAGTCAAGCGCAAACGTCTGATGTGCGTACACCTAGCAAAGATACAAAACAAAACATAGACCAATTGGTTGATGATGTGGTTACCTTGTCTAATAAAGTTGACGGGGGTAAACTAAACAACCGCCCTAAAGTATCACAGGAGGCCAAAGATAGTGAAGAGGAAGGCAATCCAACTACAATCTCAGAAAAGGATAACAACACTGTTGAAGGGAACGACCCAAACAGTGGTGTATTAAAAAATACGTCTTATGCTGAGCATAACCCAACGCCACAATTAGAGGCAATTAAAAAAGATATTGATAAAGTGATGACAAGCCATTCCCAAGCAAAAGATCATTTAGATGATTATGTCGAAAATAAAGCTGCGAATCTACAAACATTAGAATCTAAGCTTTCTGAGCGAGATTCAATATCGGCTGAAAATAAAGAGAAATTGAAGGCAGAAATAAAGCAAACAGAGCAAAGTTTAAAAGAACAAGATGATATTGTATTGAATCATTTAAAATCTGTAGATAATAAAGAACAAGCTGTTAAGAATATTGTTAACGATACATTTGACGAAAAACGTGCCCAATCTATATTGGAACGCATAGATACAGATGGTAAAACAGACCAACAAATTGCAAGTCAAGTGATTAGTCAGTTAGATGACTTATCTACGACTACGAGTGATGATATTTTACAATCTATGTTTAATGAAACAACTGATAAAGAAGCGTTAATTAAAACCATATTATCAACACAATTAGACCATACGGATGCATCCGAAATCGCTGAAAAAATCATGCATGACAATCCCACTAATGATCAAATTGTAGCATTAATGAAACATTATTTCGGCGACAATGTTACAAGTGATGATATTTTAGAACAGATATTAGACCAATCTCAAAATAAACGTAAAGCTTTAGAAACGATGTTGGCTACTCAATTAAATGATGCGAAAGCTAAAGCGCTTGCTGATGTTATTGCTAAAAAAGAAGACGCTAAGCATAACTTAGTTGACTTAATGAAATCTGGCGTTGATCAGCAGTTGAATGATTTATTAAAGGTAGATAAAGATATAAGTCAATTTAAAGAGAATATACATGGTATATTCGAACCATTAAAACATACACCAAATCTTTCGAATACATTGAGTGGCAGCTTGTTAGACAAAGATATAGAAATACCGACATTAGGTAACGATGTACAACGCTTTGAAACGCCAAGTTTATTAAGCGGTTTACTCAGTGGCCACAATATATTAGATGGCGTCCGAGATATACCTAACCCTTCACCTGGCCGCGCTTTGTCTCTGGGTGGATCAGAAGGTTTTTTAAGTGGTTTGTTCGATGATGAGGGTAATTTCTCTTTACCTGATGCAGGCACCGTAGCTAAAAAATCAACCATCCCATTTGGCGTTGTATTGCTAGTTGTAGGTGGCGGACTCATATGGTTTGCTAAGCGTAAAAAATCAAAAGAATCGTAAATTATAAATATATGGAACGTGGGCCAGACCGTTCACTATAATATAAGTGAAATGCGCCATTCAAAGTGAACACTTGTAAGTGAAACTTTTGAATGGCGCATATTTATTTTGGCGGAAAAAGCCATTTTAAATTAATTGTTTTTACCTGTAATATAACTTAATTCCTTTGCATCATCTGCATCGATAGTTCTATAAGAAACGACACCGAGCCCTTTAACGTTGGACTCTGAAATAATGATAGAACCATCATCATTAACTTTTTCTACAAAGGCTACATGACCGTACATCGCATCTGCACCCTGTTGGCCTGCCTCAAATACAACGGCGGTGTGTGCTTTTGGCGTTGAAGCCACCGTATAACCTTTTCTCTCGGCGCGATTATTCCAATTTCTTGCATCACCTAAGTCTCCACTCACAAATTGGTCGAACTGTGCCATACGATTGTAAACATACCACGTGCACTGACCGTGGGGGTAAGGCGTATCATTTGTAGTTTCTGAAAATGGTTTGAAATCTGAATCATCATTGTCGTTATTCACTTTATAATCATCTAAATTCGGCATTTGTTTATGATCTAACTGTGTTAAGTCATAGTGTTTGATAATACTGTTCAATTTGTCTGCGTATTGTGAATCAGTCGCGTATGTGGTAGCTAAATGGGCAGTCGCTGAACGGTAGCTATGCGCTTCACTTTTCCACGTCGGTTTGTAAATATTTTGATTACCATCGATGCCTTGTTTAATTAATGTAGCATAATCTTCTAATGATTCTTTTTCACTTGGATAACTACGGAAGTTTGCTGAGATTTGGAATGTATTGTTTCCATTATCTTCAAGTGTGTTGAACTTAGCTGACTTACCTTCGTAAGTACCTTTGATACCAAACAAATTAAAATGAGGTGAACGCGCAAGCATACTCATGCCTGAATCTGACTCTAATATGGCTTGAGCTATCATCACAGACGCGTAAATGTCTTCATTTTGCCCGATGTCATGTGCATCTTGTGCGATGTTTTTAATGAAATCACGTGTGTTTTTATTTTCAGTTATGGTTATGTTGTTTGCAGCATTATCATCGTCTGATAAATTTGGCCATTGTTGGAAAACGGCAGTAGATCGTATATCAGATTGATTGATGTCGTGCTCAAATGATTGAGTTGGTTTTTCCTTTTTTGCTAATTGTGATTTAGAAGGTAACTGTGGATTGGCCTGGTTGTTTGATGTTTGTTTGTCAGAGCTACTTTTCTTATCGTCAGCATCTTCATTCGATGCACTTTCTTTTTGAGCGTAATACTGTTTTTGATTATTTTTAGCATCCTCACTGTATTCATCTAAGATTGCTTCTAATACTTTATCGTCAGATGATGAATCTGATTGGTCCCCCGTTTTGACGTTATTATCGCGCTTAGGTGTTTCATTCTGCTGGTCATTTAGATTATCATCGTCACGATTTGCATTCTCATGAGATTGTTTTTGTTGTGAATCTAATTCAGTATCGTCGTGTTGTTGGTTTTTAGCATCTGTCAGTTTGTTTGAGTCACTACCATCATCCATATCATTGTTTTCTGATTGATGCGTTGTATCTTCGATATCGTTGTTGTTAGTATTATCTTGTTCTTGTGATGTATCCTCATTATTTTCTTCTGGATCATCTGCATTTCCATCGTCATCACCGTTAGCATCTATCGTATTTGTATCTTCTGGATCTGTTTGATCAATCGACGTAGGATACGTTGTTTGGTTATTGCTGTCTTCATTTTGCGCATCGTTTTGTTCTATAGGGGAACTTGATCGCATTGTATCATTATTAGAAAATAATTGATCTAATAATTCAGATAAACTGTGATTATCACGCTTCAAAGGCGCTGGTTTAAACATATCTAATAGATTTGAACGGTAATCAGATGCGGATACGTCCCATGTATTTTCAGTTGAATTGGGCGTAACTTTGTCAGAAGATGTATGTCTATCGTTTTTATGACTGGCATTACGTGTACCGTCGTTAGGTGTTTCATTATTTGTACGATTTTGTTTCTGTTCACTATTTTGTTTATCATCATTAGATTTATCTTTCGCATTGTCATCATCATTAGACGTATCTTTTGCGTCATCAGATGTCTCTTTTTCAGTATGACTGTTTTGAGATGAATGCGATTGATCAGATTCAGATGGTTTAGATTGTTCCTTATCCTGCTCTTTATCCTTATGCGCATCATTTGATTGGGAAGCCGTCGTGCTTTTTTCTGACGTTTCGGCATTAACATCGTTGATAGGGAATGATGGAATAAGTAAAGAAGTTGAAAGCAAGCAGACTAATAATTTTTGTTGCTTCATGAAAATACCTCTTTTCTAAAATATATTATTTACTATGTACAAACTAGCGTTTGTCTTGGTACACTAGAAACAGTCTCGCATTTAGTTGACGCCTATCAACCATAAATTGAATAAATTGTATTAATGCATTCAGTATATCAATTTATATGTAATAAACAAATAGTAATTTGAATTAATATAAGAATAGATAAATAGATACAGTTTCAGAGGTGTATAAATGAAAAACGCAATAAAATTATTTTTTATGGATTTAAAAAAGATTGCTAAGACGCCTGGTGTTTTAGTCATTTTAGGCGGTTTAGCATTGCTTCCTTCATTTTATGCTTGGTTTAACTTGGAAGCGACATGGGATCCATATGGTAATACTAAAAATATTAAAGTTGCCGTTGTGAATGAGGATAAGGGAGATACAGTAAAAGATAAAAAGGTGAATGTGGGTAATCAAATTACCGATACCTTAAAGAAAGACGATAACTTTGATTGGCAATTTGTAAGCCGGAAAAAAGCTGATCATGATTTGAAGATGGGAGAGTACTATGCTGCCATTTACATACCAGATAAGTTTACACACCAAATTACTGGCACACTTCGAAAAGACCCGCAACAAGCCGATGTAGAATATAAAGTAAACCAAAAACTTAATGCCATTGCACCGAAAATGACCGATGCTGGTACGAGTGCTATTGTCCAAAAAGCAAATGAACAGTTTAATGAAACGGTGACACAAGCGCTATTAGATGAAGCAAACCGACTAGGTGTGAAACTTGAGGAAGAAATTCCAACAATCAATAAAATTGAAGACGCAGTCTCTAAAGCTAATGAGGCTATGCCAAAAATTAACGATTTTGCAGATACGCTTATATACTTAGATGAAAACCAAGATCAAATTGACGATTACGCTGATCGATTTAGAGAACTAGGTGACTATAAAGGCGAAGTTATAGATGCGGCAGATAAGTTAAATCAAGTTAATGCTGCAATACCTGCATTAAATGAGCGCGCCAAATTGATATTAGCATTAAATGATTACATGCCAAATATTGAAAATGCGCTTAATGTTGCCTCTAACGATGTGCCAGAAGCCTTTCCAAAAATAAATCGTGGCGTTGACATTGCAAGTGCTGGAGTAGATGCAGGCTTACAAGGGCTGAATGATGCACAAGGTTATTTACCTGCGATTCAGCAACGTGTTGAAAGCTATCAAGAAGTCGTTGATAATGCGCAAGATGCAAATCAAAATGTTAATAATCGATTACAAAACAATATGCAAACTGAGCAACAAAGTACTACGGTATCAGATCGTTATTCAAATATTAAAACTTCGCAAATAAGTAACAATCAAAGCGACAATAATGAAAACGATCAGAATGAAACAACGGTAAGTAGTAAAGATGTCAGTGCAATGACATCTTCCTTATCAGAATCGCTATTATCGCTATCTAATTACACCGATAAACAAGCTGAAAGTAGCCAAGAAGACATAGAAGCATTGAAAAATGTTACGTATGGCATTTTATCTACAGATAAACCTAAAGATTTCCAAAAAACGTTAGATCATATTAAATCTAGGCTCGAAGTCACAAGCAAATCTAATCAGCAATTTATAGATATATTATCAGAGCTAGAAGAGAGAGAAAACGTGGATTTATCAGATGAAATTCAAACATTAGAATCAGCAAATAACAGGATTAACAATTTAATTAAAAACCAAAATCAACTCAGTGACGCACTTTCAAATGGAAGTTCAGGTAAAGCAGAAGCAGTAGAACTACTTAAAGATCTACCACGTGTAAATAGTAGCCTAGATGATTTAAGGCACTATATTAAAACCGAATTAAACCAAAGATTGCTCAACATATCTAACGATATAATGTCCGTATTAAACGAGGGTGATACGAGACTATCAACAGTTCAATCGAAATTAAATACGATAGATCAAGTGATAAATTCTGGAGAAAGTATTTTAACTGCTGGCAAAGATAGAATAGAAACGATTCAAAGTGCACTGCCAGTTATTGAACAAAGTTATATGGATGCAATGGAAATTGCACAAAATGCTTACCCGCAATTTGAACAAAGTGTTGCGAACGCCGCGTCATTTATCGAAAATGATTTGCCAGGTTTAGAACAGCAGTTGTCTGATACAACAGCGACGGTAAATAATACAATACCTACACTATTTAATCGTTATGATCAATTAGTAGATATTTTAGATGCGAATCAACCACGGGCTAAAGAAGGCTTACACAATTTAGCAGATTTCGCACGTAATCAATTACCAGACGTTGAAAAAGATCTTGCTAAGGCGAATGATCTATTTGATGAGATCGAAGATGATGATGCAGTAGATAAAATGGTAGATTTATTGAAAAACGATTTAAAAAAACAAGCGAACGTGATTGCTAATCCAATCGATATAGACCAAAAAGATATATTCCCTGTGAAAGACTATGGTTCAGCGAGTACGCCATTCTACACAGCGTTAGCCATATGGGTAGGTGCGTTACTAATGGTGAGCTTATTAACGACAGATAATAAACACCAATCATTAGCGCCATATCTATCGACAAGAGCAATATATTTAGGTAAAAGTGGATTGTTCTATCTGTTGGGTATCATTCAAGCACTTATCGTATCTATTGGAGATATAGTGATACTGAAAGCGCAAGTGGAATCAATTGGTTGGTTTATTGGCATCTCAGTATTCTCTTCCATCGTATTTGTTTCAATTGTTTATACTTTAGTATCATTGTTAGGCAACCCAGGGAAAGCAATTGCAATCATTTTCCTTGTTCTACAGATTGCAGGTGGTGGAGGAACGTTCCCTATTCAAGTTACACCAGAGTTCTTCCAAGCGATCCATCCTTATTTGCCTTTCTCTTACGCAATAGACGCATTAAGAGAAGCGGTTGGTGGACCTGTCCCTAAAATTTTAACTGAAAAATTAACCGTACTCTCATTATTTGGTATAGGATTTTTATTAATTGGCGTCATCTTTAAGCCGATTACAGATCCATTGATGAGAAAAGCAACTGAAAAAGCAGAAAAAAGTGATGTAATGGAATAGTACCGTAACGATATAATATATACGATTACCAAGCCCATTCATTGATATTTAATATGAGCGCGAGCCAGAAATCTTTGTAGCGACATAGATTTCTGACTCGCTTTTTGTGTTTGATAGGTCGTTTAATCATTGAAAAGAACTTAAACGATGGTTAAATGAAATTATTTTATAAATGATTCAATGCGTTTCTTCATAAAATAATATGTATGCCAATTAACTAAATATGTAACTGATTTATAAATTAAACGCTGCTATCTATAGTGATTAAAGTGTTTAATTTAAGAATTATTGGCAAAATTAAGACTAATATGTTTTTTAAAAATATATTTAAAATAACTTATTTTGATTTATACAGAACAGCTTATTTCTTAAACTGTATTTTATATTTCGCCGATATAGTTAACTTAAATAATGTTTTGGATTAATTGATATGACGACGACGTTAAATAAATTAAATCAATTTAATAAGGGGAACATAAAGCTAAGCAATATATTATAAACACTTTGAACCTTTTGAATGTTAAATGGCGCTAACAAAGAGAAAACAGATAAATGACAAAGGAGCGGTTAAATATGCAAAACGTAATGTACTATGGAAAAGATTATAAAAGTCTGCCTGTTTCATCTATTAAAAGTAAAAAAGGCGTAGAAATTGCCTCAGATTTATACCAATATACAACGCAAATAGTTAATATCGTATTTTATGGCGAACCTTCTTCTCAGTCATTTGTGTTAATAGATACGGGTATGCCTGGAAAGTCTAAAGAAATTATCCGCGAAGCAGAAGCACGTTTTGGAAGTCATGCAAAACCAAAAGCAATCATTTTAACACATGGTCATTTTGATCATGTTGGATCAATTATTGAACTCATTAAATATTGGGATGTGCCAGTTTATGCACACCCAGAAGAATTGCCTTATTTAACAGGAGCGAAAGATTACCCGGCACCAGATGCTACAGTAGATGGTGGATTAATTTCAAAAATGTCAAAAATTTTTCCGAATAAAGCAATTAATTTAGATGGATATATTAAAGCGTTACCAGAAGATTTTAGTGTCCCTTATATGCCAGATTTTAAATGGGTGCATACGCCTGGGCACACGCCAGGGCATATATCATTATACAGAGCGGAGGATAGTTTGTTGGTTGCAGGAGATGCAATAACGACAGTTAAACAAGATAATTTAAAGGATGTTTTAACACAAAAACAAGCTATTTATGGACCCCCTAGATATTTTACGACCAATTGGGCACAAGTCAAAGACTCAATTCGTAAATTATTAGCATTAAAGCCCGAGATAATAACTACTGGACATGGGCGTCCTTTAAAAAATCATGAAGCACAGAGAAAGCTAGATGAATTAAATAATCATTTAGATGAAATTATTTTGCCAAAGCATGGTAAATACGTGAATCAAAATGATTAGTATTTAACCAATTTTATGTAGTATATCTTTATGTATAATTTATTGAGGCTGAACCATAACTTTTTATAATTTTTAAAAATATGTAACGCTTCACGTAAATATAGTAGTGGTTATGTAAAGATAGCTAAAATACTTGTAAAGAACCCTAGATGTTTAATAACAATCAAAGGTGGCATACAATTTAGTAGATTTAATTGTAAGGAAATACTCCAATGCTTCTTTATAATAAATATATACAGTTCGAATTTAAAAGATTAAAAATATATAATAATTAATCGATACTCCATATGCGCATAATAGTTAATATAAAAAAACTAGCAAAAAACGCACATTTTGATAATAAAGCTCCACGTGATAGTTCAAACTCTTATTTTTAAAAAATAGAACTATTCAAGTAAACAAACTTTCCTAATAAAACATTAACTTTTATCAACGATTTATAAATTCCCAATAGCAAACCAATTAAAAATCCACTGGAATATATAAAGGCTCCACATTATAGAAATCTAAGATGTCTATAATTTGTAGCTTAAAGTGATTAATTAAAAGATAAGCCATAAAAACTGTCCCTCGACGCGAATTTAAAATTTCAATAATTTAACAAAATATAATTTCTAACTATAGAAAAGGACTATCAATTATAAGACTTAGTCCTAGGTAATATGTAAAATAAAAACCATTAATTAAAAAATAATATGATTCGTATGAGGGATCTGTAAAAAGATTACTTTAAGCGAAAAAAGGAGTCTGTGTCATTATGTATGAAAATATACTATTAGCGTACGATTGCGAAGAAAAATTTGAAACGGCCGTAAAAGAACTAAATAACCTTATTAGTAATAAGCGTAACGACACTAAAGAAGAGGATACTTTAATAACTGTGCTCGTTATCATCCCTCAGCAATTGCTTGAAAAATCTGTCGCTTATCAAAATAAACATTTTAAAAAAATCGTTATGGAAGAAAAAAGGAAATTCAAACCTTTTCTTGAAGATTTAGAAATTTGTGGGTTCCGTTACGAAACAAAATATATTTGTGGCAACGTTAAGAAAGAAGTACTCAACGAATTAAAGAGAAAAGATTATGATTTAATAGTTTTAAGTAACCGAAATACTAAATTTAAAACAAAAGATGCATTAGGAAATGCATCGTATAAAATATCCAAAAATACAGAAGTTCCTACACTTATTATTAGATAAAATACCAATAATACGGACTTCAAAACGATTTTAAAATCAAAAGTGAGAAATTTAATATAGAGAAATTTATATCAGATTACTCCCAGGGTCTCGCCGTCTATTTTATAATTTTTGGAGGTATTTTAGAAGAAAGTCTATATGATAACAGGGTTAAATCTGTTACGTCTTATTATATATTTATTTGAATTAATTATTTCTAACACATGTACAGTAAGAAAGTTGTTTGGAGACACTGATGTTTTGATTTCTAACGGTGACATGACCCATAAATATTTGAAACATTACTGCTTAGAAATGGACTAAATATTATTAATCAGACCGATGTCTATTGCCCCATAACAAAATTTTTAGACCATATAACAATAATTTGTATAAAAATGGTATTGAAAAATGTTAAGCTTTTTTCAGTTAATGATTAGCACATTAACTAAGGCATTTTAAAAAAAGAGTGTTGATTAATTGCTAGCTAAGGTAGCTCATAAAAGATATAACTAATAATAATTAATTCCTCTTGTACCGCATATATTATTTCCTCTAAATATTAAAGTCTTAAATTAGAAAATGATATATTTATTTCCAACTTTGATTTAACGTTTAAAAGATTACAATGATATATTTAGGGGTTGATACCGTGAAAATAGAAAAATGTATTGAAGATTTTATAACCAGTATCATTCAACGAGATGTACAACGATTTTGTAATTTACTGTGTGCTAAAGATTTAGAAACGCTTCGAAAAAAATTATATACAAATGACACTTACCAAAGCATTAATAAATATATAAAAAATAGTTATTTAGCAAAAATCTTCCATTTTATTACACCTAATTATTCTTATGAATATTTTAAGCATAAAAATAAGTATATGGTTAAATATTATTTTTCTGATAGCAAGGCTTACCTTAAAACAGAATTCAATTTTGTTCAAGAAGAAAATAATACGCTAATAAGTATCGATTTGGCTAAAATTCAAGTGAAAAGTTTCAACATAAGAGATTGAGCTACTATAAATTAACTTATTCACAGAATCAATGCTTTAACCAATATGAAATTTTATTCATCACTACTATCAAATCTCGACTATTATAAATTTATGATTGTTTTATTAATTTAAAATACTGAATATTCGTTTGGTATATAAAATACTTATATATCAAATTAGGGCTATATACAAAGTTTGATATATTGTATATAGCCTTTTGATTGTTATTAGTTTTTTAAGATTTCGTGTGATGAATTAAGCCTATTTTCATAAACTATATATTTACCTCTTTCGCAAAACCATCTTTTTAAAATATATGTATAGTAGTTTAGCTTTATAATCGTATTTTTATTTCTTATTATTTAATAATCGCTTCTGATTTTTGGTTATATAAAATAATTTTATGTTCATATAAATATATAACTTTAATGTAAAATTTACATATTAAATACGTACTTAATATAGGGTTAAAAGAGTATTGCTAAAATGATGAGACAAGACCATAAAGAAATATTTAGAGGAGGATATCATATGAAAAAGCATCAATCGATTGCATTTCGTGCTGCAACGAGTTTTGTCTTATTATTTAGTCTTATTATTACCCCACAAACAGCACAGGCTAGTGGCGCTGGAAAACCGGCAGACAATACTACAACAACACAACAAGAAAATGATAATAAAATCAAACTATTAGATAAAAAGCCTGAAGTTGCAGATATAAAGAAACAGAATAAACCCAATCGTGTTATTACAAATATAAATGGGAACCCTCAGACAGAAATGGGATTTAGTTGGTATACCTCAGATAAATTTGAAGATTCAAAAGTATGGGTATCAGAGTCAAAAAACTTTAAAAACGCAAAAACATTTGATGTGAAACCTAAAAAAGTGAAATCAAAATATCTTGAAAGAGATAAACATGGTCATATTATTTTTAAAGACATTGCTAAAAATGATGAAGGTGAACCTATCAAAGACAGAAATGGTGAGGAAAAAGTAAACGGTTATTATACAGATAAACATGCTGGTGGACCGGAATGGATGAGTGGTGATAAGCATGGTAAAACAAATTTAATAAGCGAAGCAGAATATACATACAAAGCGCAGGCAAAAGATTTAAAACCGAATACGAAATACTATTATAAAGTAGGTAGTGAAAAAGGGGGAAAGAGCCAGATAGGACAATTTAAAACGGCTGGTAAAAAAGGTGACCCATTTAATTTCGTACAATATACAGATACACAAAACGCATTTTGGAATGAGCATGTAAGAAACGAAGCAACATTTGGCGCTGATACATTAATGAATGCAATTCAAACTGCCGGAGATCCAAGCTTTGCTTTACACACAGGTGATTTTGTAGAAACAGCAGAAGTTGAGGATGAATGGAAAGATTTATATGAGCAGTCCAGACCTTCATTCATGTCATTGCCAGTCGTTGCTGCAGCAGGGAATCATGATGAATATGCGCTGAACGAAGAGGATGAGAAATTATTAACTAAGTTCAACGAACACGTGAACGTGCCGAAAGAGAATGATGAGGTTAATGGCGGCTCTTATTATTCATTTGATTATAATGGTGCTCACATGGTTGTTGCAAATACCAATGACAATAAAAAATCTAAAGACAATCCAGATGAAAAAGCCATTGGTAAAAAACAGATGGAATGGATTAAGAAAGATATCAAAAAAGCACGTGACAATGGGGCAAATTGGGTTGTGTTAAATTTACACAAACCAATGTATTCTAAATCTTATCACGCTTTATCAGACGAAGACGTGAAGAAAATTAGAAAAGAACTTACAAAAGAAATAGATGATTTAGATGTTGATTTAGTGTTACAAGGCCATGATCATGTATTATCTCGTACGCATCCACTTGAACATACTTCAACTAAAAACAGTTTCGTTAATGCTAAAAAAGAAGATACGAAGCAATTTGTTGGTGATGATAACGTAACTTATTATAATAATCCAAAAGGTTCAGTGTATGTGTTACCAAATATAGGCGGTACAAAAGAGTATGACAGTATTTATGACCGTTCATTAGAGCATATTAAAAAAGTGAGACCAGAATTGAGTTGGTTAACTGAAAAAGATTTAGAACACTATAACAGCCTATTTAAAGTAGGTAAACAACCTCAAGAAACAGATGCATTTAAAGATAGTCATTCAAATAACCGTGATTCTTCTTCGCAAAACTTCTCAGTTTATGAAGTAGAAGGTAATACATTAAAAGTTAAAATCTATCAATTAAATGGCGATATCAGCGACGGTGAACAGCGTAATATTGAATTAGTAGACGAATTTGGTATTCAAAAAAACAATAAATAATTAAATCAATGCCTAAGTTAGCTGATATTAGCCTAGCTTAGGTCGTTTGATTTCTTGGGAAATTGAGGTTTGATATATAGTGAAACAAATAGTAAAATGCATCACATTCATGACATTGTTCTGTCTCGTTTTAGCTAGTTGTAGTAATAGCAAACAAACAACGCAGCAATCGGAGGAGAAAGCCGCTCATACTGAAAAAACTCAATCTTCCAAAGAACTTATTACAGATAAAGATAAAAAAATGATTAAAAAAGAGCTCTTATCATGGCTTGATGAGCATGAAAAAGATAATCATAAAGCTGTCTCAAACCGTTATTTTGGTAATGGTAGTATGTCTGATGGAGATTGGTACGCTGGTAGCGAAGATGGTGAAATTCAAGTGAGTAATAGAGACAAACCTGGGGCGAAAGCATTCGATTTGCATACAGTAACAGGGGCGGTAACTTATACATCCCATAAAGGAACAACGGGTATAGATAAAGATGCAGAAACTTTATCTAATATTGAAGGTTATAATAAAGTGGCGGATACGAACAAACCTGTCACAAAATATTTATTTGCAGATAATGGCAAGGTATACGAATATGAGTTTACGCACTCAGAAGATGTTACATTGTCCTCTGGTTTTGCACCTAAAGATCATAATGGCAAAGATCCAAACTTAAGACCAAATGAAATGTTCCAAGTGAGTGACAATAAAGCACTTAACGACTTTTACCAAGCGCTCTTGAAGCAATACCAATCATAACAAAGGTCGATATAGCGAGGAATCCATTTAATTTGTAAAATTCCCCCCGTGTAAAAGAGAGACATAAAATGGGTTAATTACTAGGTTGCTACATTTCAAATTAGCCAAAGCAACTTGGTTCTATAAAGCTTGTAGTCTATCGTTAAAGGAGTGATAAGTATCAAGCATAGATATGACATTGAGATGTTATGGAAAAAGTACAAGTACGAAGTTATGTGGCATGATCAAAACAGCTATAACCGTATCAGAAAAATGATGAAAGATAAATATGAATACTATGAAGTGAGAGACATGATTCATAGTGCTTTATTGATTGAACCTAGTAAAGGGTCTGTCGTTAACGCATTTTCTCATGTATGGGGTTACTTTAAAAAGGTTTGTGAACCGTCAGAAAAGGAATTATTTAAAAAGCTAAAAGAACAGTATGTATTGGATCAAGTAGAGGCAACCACACTTATTTATTTTATTTATTGCATGGCGATGTTTTACGATGTGACTTATCTAAAAGATTCTAGTTTAATTAAGAACTTTAAAATAAAGATTGCCAACTAAATTTGAATATGTAATTAACATATCAATTTAGTGTGAGTTGATCGTGACAGGTGACAGCAACTCTTTTAAAAAATCATATAGAAAATTTTATGATGATAATAAAAAGAAATAGACGAATGTTTGTTATGCTACCTGCTATTTGTATGATGTTGAAGAAAACGCATTGTTACCTTCTTTAAAAACTTAGTATAAGGTCTTTTTATTCCGATAAGCTAATGTTCGGGCGCTTTGTTAAGCCCAGCCAGTGATTTAAGTTACTTCCAAAAAATAGAGTGAACCATGCACACTTTCATTGAATCCAAATTATCTTGGATTTTAAATGGAAGTGTTTTTTATAAAAAAGCGTCAAATTCAGTGAAAGTAATTGTTACCTTATTTGCGATATGTTTTGGGCCAAAATAAGTGAAGCAATATAGTATTTAAAAGCGTATAGAGAAAAAGTGTGTTATCTATGTTATTTAAGAATGAATTTTTGGAATTAGGGAAAAGTATAAAGTGGTATTTTACGCACTTTTTCATTGTTTATAATGAGCAAGTGATAACGCAATGCGCATCTAAAAATAGTGATTATAAAATAAGAAATAATGATATAAGGACGATTATAATAGGTGCAATGTAGGGGGCTTTATAATGACAAGGCAAAGAAAATGGGTGCTTTTATATGTTATTGCATTTTTAATTATGATTGCAATTAATTATTTAAGTGGTAGCAATATCGGAAATATCGCCGAAGACAAACAAGCAATGATTCAACCTGCTGGTTTTGCGTTTGCAATTTGGGGCTTAATTTATGTGCTTATTTTAGCATGGCTAATCAAGTTATTGATGATACGTTCGCATAATAAAAAAATCGTAAGTCGATTGAAGTATCTTCCTATCATTAACTTCCTGTTAAACAGTGCTTGGATTATTGTTTATACACAACAATGGTTCTTAGTATCAGTAATCGTTATCTTAGCGTTACTTTATAATATTGCTCGAATGTATGTGATATTATCTGACTATCGAGGGTATAACCGTTTG
Source organism: Staphylococcus sp. GDY8P131P (assembly GCF_017891975.1). Lineage (NCBI taxonomy): Bacteria > Bacillati > Bacillota > Bacilli > Caryophanales > Staphylococcaceae > Staphylococcus > Staphylococcus sp. GDY8P131P. Next base: position 96,354 of record NZ_JAESKF010000014.1, on the reverse strand, counting down.
CCATTTTCAATTTACTTTGGTTGGACGACGGTTGCCACAATTGTTAATATTTTTTCTTTAGCGCTAAATAATCATATTCAAACAATATTTGGTTTAGATGAGTTAAGTTGGACAATGATTGCGTTGATATTAGCAACGATCATTGGTATCTTTATAGCAATATCTTTTAAAGATTGGCTATACCCGCTGGTATTGATATGGCCTTTTTATGGTATCTATATAGAAAATAACAACTATTATTTAAGTTTAGATGTTACATTAATCACTGCAAGTTTATTATTATTTATAACTGCTATTATTGTCGTGGTAAGAATGAAAAAGTCATAGAAGACAATGAGTGAGGACGTTTTGAAGTCGTCGAATTGTGCTTAATTTAATCTCAAACGATTAATTTTGTTGTAAAAGGGTAAAATAAACCCAATAAACACGATGTGTTTATGATGTATACTAAATTTATTTAATAATGAGCAAGTGAGCTTATTATGTAAAAGATGAGCTGAAGTAAAGTTTCCCTGCTCGTCTTTTTTAATCGGAGGCTAAATATATGAAAAAAATTCTGTTAACGGGCGCTTCGGGTTATATTGGTGGCCATTTAATGAAAAAATTGAAAGAAAATTATGAAATTATCGCTATTTCTAGACATATAGAGCATAAAACGAACGAACAAAATGTAACTTGGAAGTCTGCCGACTTATTTGATTTAAATGAGATAACAGAAGTAATGAAAGACGTGGATATCGCTATATATTTAGTCCATTCTATGATGCCTTCAGCTAAATTAACGCAAGCAAGTTTTGAAGATATGGATGCGTTGTTAGCAGATAATTTTGCAAAAGCAGCTAGTGTTAATCAAGTTAAGCACATTGTGTTTATGAGTGGTTTAATTCCTGAGACAAATGAATTATCGCCACATTTAAGAAGTCGCCTAGAGTGTGAGCGTATTTTAGGGGCGTATGGCGTACCAGTCAGTACTTTAAGAGCGGGTTTGATTATAGGCTCTAAAGGTAGTTCTTACCCAATATTAAAAAAATTAGTAGAACGTCTACCTGGGTTACTATTGCCGCAATGGGCGTATAACACAACATTACCAGTGGCTATTGAAGATGTGATTAATGGCCTTTATAAAATCGTAGCGCGTCATCCACAAGCCAATGAATCAATTGATATTGGTGGACCAAATCATATGACATATAAAGACTTATTCAAACAAACGGCTGAAGTATTAGATAAACGTTTACCTACTTTAGACTTACCTATTATTCCAATTTGGTTAAGTAAGTATTGGGTGAAATTAATTTCTGGGGTGCCGAAAGAAATGGTTTATCCGCTTATGGATAGTTTGATTCACGATATGGTAAGAAACGAAGAAAATACCGTCGAAGGTGTCTCTATTGGAAAAATCGATTATAAAACGAGCGTACGTAACGCTTTAGCGGAAGAAAACACTGTACAGAAGAAGCGTAAAAAATCAAGCAAGCGTGCGATTAAAGATGTTCGAGCAATTTCAAGAGTAACCTTGCCTAAAGATATGACTATGAGTCAAGTGACGGCATTGTATGCTGATTTCTTAAACAAAATCACATTAAATGTCGTTAATAGTGATTTTAATGAAAACGACTTCTCAATAACAATACCATGTTTGGGTAAAGATTTACTTTTACTAAGGAAAGATAGCGTAGCATCTAATGAGGATAGCATTTTGTATCGCATTGTCGGTGGAGATTTTGCGCTAGATTCAAATGGTGGCAACGCAAGATTAGAATTTAGAAGGTTGCCTTATAGCAATGAATGTATGATAGCGTTACAAGAATATGAGCCGACGCTGCCTTGGTGGGTTTATAAGTATACACAAGCTAAAGTGCATAAAAGCGTAATGAATCTTTTCAAATTCAAGTTAGAAACTAAAAAAAGTACTAGAAAAGGAAGTGTAAATATGAAAAAAATTATTTTACCAGTCGTTATTGTAGGTGTGATTGTATTAAAACTATACGGATTAAAAAAATATTTAGCTAAAAAAAATAATATGTCTAACGCCGAACTATAGCCGTTATATATAAAGATATTCACTTATAAAAAAAGAGGGATGAACAATGACAGCAATCGATATTATCAAATCAACCACTAAAGTTATAACGCCGATTTTCGGTGGTAAGTTCATGGGCAAATTTGCAGTGAAAAATGCACGTAAAGACTATAAAAAAAATGTCAAACCGCCTTTTTCACCACCCGGCTATGTCTTTCCTATCGTGTGGCCAATACTTTATACAACGATGGGTGTCGCTTATGTACTAGTGACTAATCAATCAGAGCGTAAGACTTTAAAAGGCATTTACTATACGCAATTAGGACTTAATTACTTATGGTCTATCTTGTACTTTAAATATAAGTTGCGCTTTAGTGCATTAGTAGAGAGTGTTGTATTGCTTGGTGCAGTAGTAACTACAACTGTAAAATTTTTCAATGTGAAGAAAGTTGCTGGCATATTGCTTGTGCCATACGTGCTTTGGAGCGCATTTGCGACGTATTTAACAGCAGGTAACTGGTTTTTAAATAAAGAGAACCCAAACTATACAGGAAAAACTGAGCACTAAATTGATGAAAAAGATAATATATAATGCGCTATACTGGTTTGTTATTCAAATGATTATTGCTCAACTTGGCACATATATAAGCCGTAAATGTTTAGAAAACGGGCATATATATTTTAAAAGTTGGCCAATTGAACAAGAAGGCCAATTGTGGCAAAAAGTCGTTAAAGTCCAATATTGGAAAAATCATTTGCCGGATGGCCAACGTATAAATTCGACTATTATCAGTAAATCAAACTTTGATAAATCGAGTCATGCGGACGGAGTACGCCAATTTATATTAGAAACGAGACGTGCGGAGTCTGTCCACTTGCTGTCTATAGTGCCTGTTATTGTATTTGCAAAGTCATCAAGCAGCGTAAAACTGATAAATCTAGTATATGTCGTTATAGCTAATGTACCTTGCATCATAGTGCAACGCTATAATCGCCCTAAATTGGAACGTATTTATTTGAGAAAGTTAAAAAGAAAGGGAGATTAAATGGTAAATAAGCAAGTTATTGTTATTGGAGGCGGGCTAGGCGGCATCGCTAGTGCAATTCGAATGGTTCAAGCAGGCTATCATGTGGATTTATATGAGCAAAATAATCACATTGGTGGAAAAGTGAATAGATTAGAGACGGAAGATTTTGGTTTTGATCTTGGCCCTTCTATTTTAACTATGCCTAAAATATTTCAACGTTTATTCCAGCAATGTGGTAAAAGGCTAGCAGATTATGTGAACATTCGTAAATTAGATTTGCAGATAAGAAACGTCTATCCTGATGGTGAAATGATAGATTTATATGAATCTATGCAAGATACATTGATAAATAATAAGACAGTCACAGATAAGGATATACAGCAGCTTACTGCGTTTTTTAACTATGCGAAACAGATTCATGAAACGGCTGAAAAGAGTTATTTTGATAAAGGTTTAGACACGATTTCTGAAATAATTCGTTATCATGGGCCATTGACTGCATTGAAAAAATTTGATTACTTTCATACCATGCAACAAGCTATTGATAAAAGAGTAGATAATCCTTATTTAAGAAAAATGTTAGGGTACTTTATCAAGTATGTAGGTTCATCATCTTATGACGCTCCGGCTGTGTTGAGTTTACTGCCTCAAATGCAACATGCTGAAGGATTATGGTATGTAGATGGGGGCATTCATAAATTAGCTGGTGCGATGGAGCAACTAGCACGAGAATTAGGCGTGGTTATACATTTTGATGCATATGTAAAACGTATAAATTATAATAGCGAAAATAAAGTTACTGGAATAACCTTAGCAAATAACAAAAACATCTATGCAGATTATATTATATCCAATATGGAAGTGATTCCTGTCTATAAAAATTTATTGAATTTTGATGAAAATAAAATAAATAAGTTAGAACGTAAGTTTGAACCCGCGAGTTCAGGTTATGTGATGCATCTAGGTATAGACAAAAGTTATCCAGAACTCCGACATCACAACTTTTTCTTTTCTAACCATTCGAAAAATAATTTTGATGAAGTCTTTCACCAATATGTTTTGCCTCAAGATCCGACAATTTATGTAGTCAATACCAATAAAACAGATGACTCACAGGCCCCTACAGGATATGAAAATATAAAAATTTTACCACATATACCTTATATTCAAGCGCAGCCATTGAGTGAACAGGCATATCTCCAATTTCGTGAGCGTATACTTGATAAATTAGAGTCTATGGGCTTGAAAAATTTAAGACAACATATCGTCTATGAAGATGTGTGGACGCCGCATGATATAGAAAACACTTATAGTTCTAATAAAGGTGCCATTTATGGTGTAGTATCGAATAAGAAAAAGAATAAAGGGTTTAAGTTTCCGAAAAAAAGCCAATACTTCAAAAATTTGTATTTTGTAGGTGGTTCTGTAAATCCTGGAGCGGGAATGCCGATGGTTACGCTAAGCGGTATGCAAGTTGCAGAAGCTATTATCGCTGAAGAAAGTAGTTGATAACAGATGATATCTTATATCATAGCGATAGTATTCACTTTAGCTTCCATGTTAAGCGGAAAGTGTATGTACATGTATCGCGCTACGATTACTAGTAAAATAAAGGAAAATAAGACAGCCGTCAGTGTTATTGTTCCTGCGAGAAATGAAGCGGCAAATTTGCCTAAATTGCTTAACAGTATACCTAAGAACGAGCGTATAGAAGTTATCGTCATGGATGATGATTCGACAGATAATACGCAAGCCATTGCAGTACATTACGGCGCAAAAGCATATACGGTTAACAATGATAAGGCGTGGAAAGGTAAATCACATGCTTGTTGGGAAGGAAGCCGATATGCAACAAATGATTTATTGATGTTTGTGGATGCTGATATTCAATTTACAAGCGAAACGAGCATATGGCGCATAGTAAACCAATATCATCTACAAGGAGATAAAGGATTACTTTCTATCCAACCTTTCCATAAGATAAAACAAATATATGAGAATGGCTCTGCAATATTTAATTTGATGACTATTGTAGGAATGAACAAATTTTCAATAACGGAGACTTTGAATAATAAGCAAAGTGCGTTCGGGCCATTAATTTTAACTAATAAGCAAGATTATAAACTGACACGTGGTCATTTAAATGCAAAAGATAAAGTGATCGAAGGTTTTGCCTTAAGTAACGCATATCATGATTTTAATTTACCTGTTGATTTGTTTGAAGGGCAAGGGGCAGTTAATTTTAGAATGTATCCGCAAGGGTTCGTAACACTATTAGAAGGTTGGAGTAAACATTTTGCCCTTGGTTCCAAAGCGACCCAAAATTCTACACTTGCTTTAGTATTTTTATGGTTATTTGGATCCATTATATCTACTTTGACTATCTTATTTGCTACCAAGTTAGGTTTCATATATATAATGTTAGCTATCATTATATATCTTATGTATGCGTGGCAATTCCACATATTTATTCGAAGAACTGGCAATTTTAATTTTATTGCGAGTATTTGTCATCCATTGCTTTTGGTATGTTTTGTAGGAATATTTTTTAAATCGTGGTTAGATATCAACATTTTCAAACGCATACACTGGAAAGGCCGAAAAATAGATTTATAGATTAATTTTTATATTAACGGAAAGGGATGCCGACGTATTTTCGAGGAGGACAACAAGTGAATCAATTAGAGAGAGATTATAAACACTGTCACAATATTATGAAGATACATTCAAAGACATTTTCTTATGCCTTTGATTTTTTAGAACTTAAAAGAAAAAAAGCGATATGGGCCATTTATGCAGTGTGTCGAATGATTGATGACAGTATAGATAAGTATAAAGACCTTGAACGATTAGGTGATATAGCGCATGATTTAGAAAGTATTTATAGTCATCATGCTCAAAGTTATCAAAGTGATGGGGCGATTATGAACGCATTTAATGACACTTTGGATACTTACGCAATCCCGCAAAAACCATTACGGACCTTGATTCAATATGTAAAAGAAGACTCTGATTTAACAATGATGCGCACAGATACTGATTTATATCATTATTGTTATGGCGTGGCTGGTACTGTTGGTGAATGTCTAACACCTATTTTAGCATCACAAAGAGAAGCAAACCCTAAACAAGCTGAAGCCGCTGCTATTGCTTTAGGTAAAGCACTACAAATAACTAATATTTTAAGAGATGTGGGCGAAGATTTCCAGAATGGTAGAATTTATCTCAGTGAAACTAAATTAGCTCAATATAAGGTCGATGTTCAAGCTATCTACAGTGAGGGCATCACACAAGATTATATAGACTTATGGGAAAGTTACGCCCATGAAGCAATGCAACTGTATAACATAGCATTAAATGGTGTTGTACATTTTGATGAAGATGTTCGTTACATTATTGAATTAGCGGCTTATGCCTACCTTGAAATTCTTGAAGAAGTGAGAAAGTCAGGCTATACGTTACACAAAAAGGTATATGTAAGTAAAGTGAAAAAACTAAAAATTTATAGAGATATTATTGCAAAATACAATAGGAGTGAAACAATATGAAGATTGCAGTTATAGGCGGCGGTGTTTCGGGTTTAGCTGCAGCTTCAAGGTTAGCAGCAAACGGACACCAAGTAGATATATATGAGAAAAATAAACAGATAGGCGGCAGAATGAACCAAATTAAGAAAGACGGATTTACGTTTGATATGGGACCAACCATTGTAATGATGCCTGAAATTTATCGTGATGTTTTTAATTATGCACATAGAAATATGAACGACTACTTGGAAATTAAACAATTATCTCATATATATGACGTATATTTTAGCGAATCTGACCAAATCCGTGTGCCTACAGATCTTGCACAATTAAGGGATATGCTCGAAGCAATTGAACCTGGCTCAACACATGGCTTTATGTCATTTTTAACAGACATATACGAAAGGTATGAAATTGCACGGAAACACTTTTTAGAACGAACATTTAGAAAACCTACAGATTTTTACAATCCTTTTACTTTATATCAAGGAATGAAATTAAAAACATTTGATAAAGCAGATAACTTGATTGAAAAGTATGTTGATAATGAAAAAATACAAAAAATCTTAGCATTCCAGACATTGTATATAGGTATTGATCCTAAACGGAGCCCTTCCTTATATTCTATTATCCCAATGATTGAGCTAATGTTTGGTGTACATTTTATTAAGGGTGGTATGTATCGCTTCGTCAAAGCACTTCAAACATTGAATGAGGAGTTAAGTACTCGAATCCATACAGAAGCGAGTGTTGAAGAAATTATCATTGATACACGTTTTAAGCGTGCGGAAGGTCTAAAAGTAAATGGAGAGATCAAGAAATATGACAAAATACTATGTACTGCCGACTTTCCATATGCTGCAACCAATTTGATTAAAGAAAAACATCAATCTACAAAATACACAACACAAAAAATTGACGGCATGGACTATTCTTGTTCCGCCTTTTTAATGTATATCGGTGTTGATAAAGATCTATCTGAAGAAATTTTGTTACATAATGTTATATTTTCTAAGGATTTTGATAATAATATAAATGAAATCTTTTCCGGGGAAATACCAGCTGACCCTTCCATATATGTATATGCGCCAAGCGTGGAGGATAAGTCATTAGCACCAGAAGGTCAGACAGGTGTTTATGTACTTATGCCTGTCCCAGAATTGAAAACAAGTGATGCAAATTGGTCTGATGAGACAACAATCGCATATGTGAAAGATATTATTTATAATAAACTTTCTACCATTAAAGCATTGGAAAACTTAAAAGCACACGTGGTCACTGAAATGATTTATACGCCTAAAGATTTTGAAGGCGATTATAATGCGAAATTTGGGGCTGCCTTTGGTTTAATGCCTACATTAGCACAAAGTAATTACTATAGACCACCTAATGTAAGTAGAGATTACAAAAATTTATATTTTGCTAGGGCAAGTGTGCATCCGGGCGCAGGCGTTCCTATCGTCTTGACGAGCGCTAAAATTACAGTGGATGCAATGCTAAAGGATATCAACAACGGTATTTAAAAAACAAGCGCTTAATTTACTTTTATTTTGAAGTAAATTTAAGCGCCCGTGTTATTTTAAATTAATTAAACGTAATTGTTTGAGGGGTATCTAACGCATTATCGTTCATTATTTTAATCGCTTTTGGTGTTACTTTTAGTACGCACAAATTAGGATCTTCTTTAGAGTCGAAAAATGTCTTATCTTGTTTTTGCCAAATCCAATCAATCGTTTCTTTATCTTTTAGAATTTCGACATCTGCTTCTATTTCAAGAAAGCTACGGTTTTTTGTTTCGTCATAACCTATTAAAACATGCGCTTTGGGGTTGTCTTTAAATTCAGCCACTTTGTTAGAATCAATACTTGTTTTAGTGTATAGTGTGTGACCTTCATTATAAAAAATCATGTATCTACTATTTGGCATATTATTATGAGCCGTGGATAACACGCCAACATTAGAATGGTTTAAAATATTTTCAATTTCTTTTTGTACTGCTTCTTTATTCATATTACAATCACCTCTATATAATACATACCCTATATCTGTAATGTGCAAGCATGAGGTAAAACATTTGTGATATTGCGATATTTATTGAGAGACAATAACGGGTGTTAACCCTATATTCCAGCAATTTAATATGAATGAGCATGTTTTGCAAAGTGTTCAGAAATATATTTATAAAATGAGGAGATGTTACCATGCAGCTAGGTGTTATACTTAATCGCGTTTTTAGAATGAAAGATAACCCATTATTTGATTTTGTAGCAGAGCATCAAAATGAACTAGACAAATTATACTTTATTTTACCTCTAGAGGATTTATCTGATGCAGCAGAGGTGAAACGTAATGATTATTATAAAGTAGTCAAAGGTTTTATAACTGCTTTACAAAAGCGTGACATTTATCCCTATGTTATTACATACAAAAAGTTAGCATCTTTAGTCGATGATTTAGATTTATCTCATGTGTTAATCGCTAAAGATATTATGAGTTATCACAAAGAAACATACGACTACCCCCATATAAAAACAGCCTTTGAAAAACATCAAATCAAAGTGATTGGGCAACGTGTGAATCATTATTTTACGCCTTTAATGACATTAAACAAGCAACAGCAACCTTATAAAGTTTTTACTCGTTTTTACAAAGCGAACCGCAAAAATGTCATACATACACCTGCTAAAAGTTATCAATATAAGCAGTTAAGCCAAAGTGCAGAAAAAGGTTTCAATCAAAGCGAGTTGCGATTAGATAATAATGAAAATATGGAAAAATCAGCACGTAAAGCATGGCATCGGTTTTTAGATGAAGATATATCCTATTATAAGCAATTGGCAGATGATGTATCACAAGATTTTGTCAGTGGGTTAGGAAAATATTTAGCATATGGCTTGCTCGATATTCACGCCATTATAAATGACTTACTTGAAGGTTATGATAGTGATGAAAGCAGCTATGAATCTTTTATCAGAGAAGTGATGTTCCGTGAATTTTATTATATATTAATGACGCAATACCCTGAAACTGCAACTCAATCTTTTTCCGAAAAGTACCGCAATATGCAGTGGTCCTATAATCAATCGCATTTTAAGGCGTGGCAACAAGGACAAACAGGTTACCCTATCGTTGATGCTGCAATGAAAAAATTAAATTGTACTGGATATATGCACAATCGATTAAGGATGGTTGTCTCTCAATTCTTAACGAAAAATTTATTTATAGATTGGACTTGGGGTGAAGATTACTTTAGAAAGTACCTTATTGATTATGATAATGCATCCAATGTACATGGTTGGCAGTGGTCTGCTTCAACAGGAACAGATGCAGCACCATATTTCAGAATGTTTAATCCGATACGTCAAAGCGAACGCTTCGATGCGCAAGGATATTTTATTAAAACACAGTTAGAAATATTGAATGAAGTGCCTAGTCAATATATTCATAATCCAACAAAGCACAAAGACAAGTTGAAAGAAAATTATAATGTTGAAATTGGTAAAGATTACCCAGAAGCTATCGTAAACCATAAACACAGTAGAGATTATGTTATGGATAAATTCAAACAATTTAAATAAGTATCTTTTGTAGTTTAATATTGAGATGTAGATAAAGCATATAGTGAAAGGCACTATATGCTAACGGGTCAGTGTTCGGGTTGTCTAACCGGATACTAACCGTATGGTGGTAAATGTGTCGTTTTTAAAAACATGGTTAAATTTGTAGCGTCAAAAGTAGAATCGTATTTAACTGTAAATAATGGAAAAGCGTATCAGCATAATAATAAATGCAGATACGCTTTTATAGATATAGTCGTATATCATGCTAATATCTTTGTACTGTAACATCGATATAATATCGTTTTAATAAAGAAAATGATAAAAACAGATATTAAATAGTAAAATTTTAGTTTATATATTTTCGCTTTGAATGGATCTGTAAGCTGACATTATTGTTGTTGAATAAAATTTTCTGTCGTATAAATATCAGCATATAATAAGTCTAGCGCACTGATAAATGCATAGTGGGCATCTTCTGCTTTAACGACATGCTCGTTATAAGTTAATTCGCGTGAAGCGCATGCATCTTCAACGACTGATACTTTATAACCTAAATCAGCTGCAGCTCTAGCGGTAGCATCAATACACATATGCGTCATCATACCAACAATTACAACATGTTCTATATTTTGAGCTTGCAATTTATCATGTAGTCCCGTATTAACGAAGCTGTTAGGGAATTGTTTAACGATCAGCGTTTCATTGTCTTGTGGTTGTACAACTTCTCGAATTTCTGCACCTTCCGTATCAGGAGCGAAAAATCCTAATGATTCATCAGGTGCAATATGTTGAACATGGTAAATATTTTCACTAAGATTTTCTCTAAACCACATTAATAATTTTTTAGCATTTTCTGCTGCATTTTCAGGATTACTTAATGGGTATTTACCACCTGGGAAATAATCATTTTGAATATCTACAATAATTAAAGCTGTATTCATGTTTATCCATCCTTTACTGAATTTAATGTACAGTTATAATGATATATTAAAAACAAGATGTTATCGATAAGGTTATGAAATGAATTAGGTGATAAAACTTGCTTGATGAAAGGAGATTCAATAATGAAAATAGATAGTACTGATATACAAATATTGAAAATACTAGCCAACCATTCACGTACTCAATGGAAAGATATAGGAGAACAGATATACATGACAGGTCAAGCAGTAGGTAACCGTATTCGTAAAATGGAAGATGAAGGTATTATAAAATCATACACTATAAACATTAGCGAAGAAAGCATCAAAAATGGAATGGTAGGTTTCTTAATAATATATATGAAGACCACGCAACATGGTCATTTTATTGATTTTGTAACGACTTGTAATGATATCATTGAAGCACATAGCATTTCAGGCGATGGTTGTTATCATTTGAAGTTTAAAGTATCTTCGAATGAAAAGTTGAATGCGTTATTACAAAAATTGTTAGAGTATGGAAATTACTCCTTGTATTTATCAGTTAACCAACTCAAAAAAGATGAACAATTTAATGAGCAATATTATTTAAATCATTTGGAAAAATAGTATGGACGCTAACATTTATTTACAGTGTTAGCGTCCATTTGTATATGCAAAATTAAATCATAATATTTAGTATTTGTTTTGTTCGCCCCAACTACACATATTTTCAATAATTGGCCATAAGGATTTACCTTTTTCAGTTAGACTATATTCCACTTTAGGCGGGATTTGAGGGAAAGCTTTTCTGTTTACGAGTCCATCTTGCTCTAATTCTTTTAAAGAGTCACTAAGCGTTTTGTATGTGATTTTACCTAAATAGCGTTTGAGTTGATTGAAACGTACCACTTCATACGTAGATAAATAGTAAATAATGGTTAGCTTCCATTTTCCATTGATAATCGACAGCGTGTAATCAAAATACGTATCGTTCAAATGACTATGGTGATGAGTGTTTTCCATGGTTACACTTCCTTTTAAGATAGTATATATATAAAAAGTGCATACTTGTTGAGTTGATACCCAAAGTTTAGACTATAATTGCTAATCGGTAAAGTATAAGGAGGAAAAATTATGTATTCTGAAAGATACCAACAGCATATAAAAACATTAGTTGAAAAAATAGAACAAGCTGATGCTATTGTTGTCGGCGGTGCATCAGGAATGTCTGCTGCAGGTGGTTATAATTGGTATGAAGACAATGCTGCTTTTCGAGAACATTTCGGAGATTTTGCTATTAAATATGGTATAGATAGTATTTTTGGTGGGTTTTATTATCGTTTTCAAACGTTGGAGGAAAGATGGGCTTATCTAGCAAGGTTAGTTAATTTTGTTTCACAAGCTCCGATGGCTAAACCATATGAAAATTTATTTGAATTAATTCAGAATAAGGATTACTATATTTTGACTACCAATCAAGATCGTCAATTTTACCATGTATTTCCTGAAACGAAGGTGAGCGCCATACAAGGTGATTGGACACATATCCAATGTGCGCAACGCTGTCATGATCATGTTTATGATTTTTCAGAAGAAGCACATAACTTATGCACTAAAATAATAGACACTCAAATACCTTCTGATGATATTCCAATATGCCCTTCTTGTGGAGGAAATATGGAATTATGGGTAAGATCATTTGTCTTTTTAGAAGGTACAAAATATAAAAATGAATTAGAAAAATTAAATGAGTATTTGTTAATGGTAAAACATAAACGTGTATTGTTTTTAGAGTTGGGTGTGGGGCCAATGACACCAATGTTTATAAAAGAACCATTTTGGAATTTAACTTATATGTGGCCTAATGCTTATTATATTACCATCAATCCTAAAGATGCTATTCTACCGGAAAAATTGGAGAATAAAGGGCAGGCTATTCATGAAGATATTCAACAAGTGCTTGGAGATAGTGTAAAGTATCGACAAACGTTAGAAAACAGCGTTAATTTATAGTTAACTTTAAAGGAGCATATATGATTACAGAAAATATTACTCAACATTTGGAATCTGCAGATAAAGTACTTATAAGCGCAAGTAATGGTTTGTCGATAGCAGAAGGGTTTCATATTTTTGCTGACGATAAAAATTTTAATGCTTATTTTTCATCATTCAAACAGGAGTATCTAATTCATAATATTGTAGAGGGATTATTTTACCCTTATCCGAGTGAGCTTATTTACTGGAAATTTTATAGTAAACTATATCAGTATTTTTTAGCAGATTATCAATTAAGTGAAGTTATGAAACATTTATATGAATTAATTAGTGATAAAAATTATTTTGTAATTACTTCAAATATAGATAATCACTTTGAATATTCAGGCTTTGAGAATTCAAAAATTTTTGAAATTGAAGGTAACTGTAAGACGGCACAATGTGCGCGCGCATGTCATAACAAATTATACGATATAAGTGAATTGTTATTAAAGATAAATAATAATCTTGATGATCAAACGATTTTAAATATACTACCAAAATGCCCTCGATGTCACGGGCCAATGGCAATGCATATAGAGACAAATCATTATTTTATCAAACAAGAAGATTGGAAGTTGCAAGCCCAAGCGTTTGAACATTTTATTCATACGACTAAGGAAGAGAAAATTGTAGTACTAGAGTTAGGCATAGGCAGTCGGAATCAATTAATCAAAGCGCCAATAATGCAATGGATTCAACAAAGGGACAATGTAGTGTACATTACTTTTAATTTAGCACAAGAAATATTTATACCACTAGCAATTCAAGATAAATCGTTATCTGTACCTGGGGATATAGCACACAATTTAAGTGAGTTAGTGACTTTCAAACGTCAAGGTAAGGGGTGTACAAATGAATATTAATTTACCCTTACAAACGTATTTAAGCCAACGTAGTTGTGATATCTTTAAAAAATGGGAAAGATTTATGATGCAATCTGTGGATTTTTGGCTAACTGATAGCATTTGGCATACACAACAGCATAGCGCTAGAGTTATGTTTTATAATTTGATATTAGCTGACCGATTGCAGTTGGATAGTGATCAGTGTGAGCAACTTGCAACGTGTTCAGTGTTCCATGATACAAGAAGATTAGACGAAGGTCTGGACAAAGGGCATGGTTTGAGAGCGGCTAAATATTATAAAACATCTTGTCTAAAACATGGCTTGCTATACAATGACACAGTTGCTTATATTATGGCTTATCATGATCAAGATGATAATGAAGCGCAGGCCTCCTTCAAATCGGAATTACAGGATCCGGAAAAAGCATTGTACCTATACAAAATATTTAAAGATGCTGATGCCTTAGATCGTTATAGGTTAGGAAGCGGTGCTTTAAATGTAAACTTTTTAAGAAATGAACAAAGTTTGGATCTTATTGAACTTGCACAATATTTAAATGATGTATAGTTAGTTATGTTATAAGGATGTTTAATAGTAAGCTAAAACGCAGTTGACTTCCTATGTTCATTAATATCGTCAAAAAATAGATGAGTGAGCTGCTATGAGATATAAATATAATAAAATGATGATTTTTACTGACATACAGTAGAAACCATCATTTTTTAGTTAGTTGTATTTTTTTAACTTTATTTAAAAAATCACATGAAAAACATACGAATACCCATAATAATAAGAACAGCTGAGAGCAGTTGCATGATGCGTCTTTCAGGTATAAATTCGGCAATTTTCAGACCGATTTTGGCACCGACAGCAATGCCTATCCCCCCAATAATCACGATCATCCAGTTTAAATTACCAATCGAAATTTGTGTTATAGCGCCTACAGTTGTATATATAAGTAATGAAAATACAGATGTTGAGGTGGCTTCTTTTGGATGCATTTTAAAAACATATATGAGAACAGGTACTAATAGCCAACCACCACCGATTCCTAGGTAATTAGATATAACGCCCATCAAAAACCCTAAAGGTATATACCAATAACTAAAAGGAGGTGAAGCAGTAGACGTGTGTGCGGGTTTCTTTTTGTTAAATTTAATAGGTAAATTTTTAAAAAGTAAAAAGAATCCTAGCACACTTAATAATATTGCAAAAATTATATAAAAAGCATTAGAAAAATAGTGTTGTAATAACCAGCTCCCTATAAACGTGCCAGGTATGGCACTCACACCAATTGTGATGCCTTGATTAAAAGCAATCTTTTTTTGTTTAGTATAACCAATAGCACCGATAATAGCGTTAATCATAACAATTACAAGTCCTGAACCAGCAGCTATACGAGGTTCTAAACCAAATAATATCAATAAGAACGGTACAAAGATAAATCCCCCACCAGCTCCAATAATAGTGCCATAAGCGCCAGCAAAGATACTGATCAACAGTAATACCAAAATTACACTTAAAGTCATTTTGTCATCCCTATCATTTTTTCTTAATCTTCTCATGTAGGTTTGACAAAACTCAAATAAGGATTAGTTATAGCCTATTACTAGAAGGAATGCTATATAGTATCAAACTCGTGTTAGAATTTATATAAGGTTAAAGAGGAGGGGAGAAAGTGAATCTTGAAAGTATAAAGATATTTTGTGATGTTGCTGAAACAAAAAGTTTTACTCAAGCTGCACAAAACTATTTTATTTCTCAACCAGCTGTAACGAAACAAATGAAGCAGTTAGAAAATTATTATAACGTGACATTATTTGATCGTAATGAGCGAAAACTAAAACTAACTAAAGCAGGAGAAACATTTTACCCGTTTGCGAAAGAATTAATTAGAATAAATGAAATTGCATTTCAAGCAATACAGAATGAACTCAATGAGCAAAATCATAGGCTGGTTATTGGAGCCAGCTTTACTATAGGAGAATATTTATTACCTCAAGTTATCAGTGAGTTTAAAAAGCAAAATACGAATATACAAATTGAATTATCCATTGGTAATACACCATCAGTTCTTGAAAAATTAAACTTAAATGAAGTAGATGTTGCATTAGTTGAAGGTGTTTTCCAAATAGAAAAATATGATGTATATAAATTTGCAGAAGACAATTTAATCGCAATATGCTCAAGTCAAAATAAATTATTGAAACAAGATTCAGTAGAATTAAGCGATTTACTTAAAGAACAATTTATAGTTAGGGAAAAAATGTCTGGGATGAGGAAAATTATAAAGAATGAGTTAGAAAGACACAATATGACCTATGCTCAATCATTTATGGAATTAGGCAGCATACAAACAATTAAAAGTGCGGTAGAAGCAAATTTAGGGATTAGTTTTCTACCGAAAATTGCAGTAGAACGTGAATTAGCATTAGGTGTTCTAGGAAATATTAATGTGACTAACTTAAACTTAAGTAGAGATTTTTGGATTGTACAAAAAGATACAGAATTTAGGAAACAAATTGTAAGACAATTTAATGACTTTATTAAGGGAAAAAATTTTAATTGAAATTGTAAGCGTTAACAACTAGGTGGTGCAAATATGAATTATCAAAAAGTGGCCAAAGATGTTTTAAAACATGTTGGCGGTAAAGAAAATATTAAACATGTAACACATTGTGCTACAAGGCTAAGGTTTACATTGTATGAACAAAGCAAGGTAGACAATGAATCGATTAAACAAATGAAAGAAGTTATTGATGCTGTAGATAAGGGAGGGCAATATCAAGTAGTTATCGGTAACGAGGTAGAAGATGTTTATAAGAATTTAATGAAAGAAGGTAACTTGGAAGACAATCATAACAATGACAGGGAAGACGAAGTAGATAATAGAAATATATTTATTAAATTGTTAGACGTGATTGCTAGCATATTTACACCTATTATCCCTGTATTAGCTGGTTCAGGTATGATCAAAGCATTAATTGCGATTATTGACACCTTTAAGTTAACCAATTCAGATACAGCTGTGCATAGAATATTAACCATACTAGGCGATGCTGGATTTTATTTCTTACCGGTTATTTTAGCTGTTTCTGCAGCGAAAAAATTTAATGTTAATCAATATATTGCCATTGTTATCGGAGGTGTATTGCTGCATCCAGCATTTATTCAAATAGTGAAAGAAGGAAAATCTTCAGGAGAGGGTGTTTCCTTTTTAGGGATGCCTGTGGGTTTAGTTGATTATGCTTCAACAGTTATTCCAATCATACTTGCTATTTGGTTTATGAGTTTTGTAGAAAAACAACTTAATAAGTTTATACCTAAAGCCATTAAGATTGTATTAGTGCCTATGTTTACGATTCTTATTGTAGCCATCGTAACACTGATTATCCTAGGACCGATTGGGAACTATTTAGGAATTGGTTTAAGTTACGTTTTTGCAACGTTGAATGTTCATGTAGGTTGGTTAGTTCCTACATTAGTTGGATTATTTATGCCACTACTTGTTATGACTGGTATGCATTATGCTCTAATTTCATTAGGAATTAACGAACTTGCTTCTAAAAACTTTGACCCAATCGCTGGCCCTGGTATGTTTGTATCCAATTTAGCACAGGCAGGAGCTGCTTTTGCAATTGTTTTTAGAACTAAAAATAAAGAATTAAAAACATTAGCTAGTTCAACAAGTTTCACTGCGATTTTCGGTATTACTGAACCAGTACTCTATGGTGTCAATTTAAGATATAAACGACCACTGGTTGCTGCTATGATTGGTGGCGGTGTAGGTGGTTTGTATTATGGTATCACAGGAGTAGGAAGATTTGCGCAGATACCACCAGGCATTTTATCGATACCAGGTTATATTGGACCAGATGGTTTTGGCGTTTTAATTCATGCCATTATCGGTATTATCATTGCCTTCGTCGTTGCATTTTTAATTTCATTAACCCTTGGTATTAATGAAGAAACTTTAGACGTAGAAGAACAGCACAACGCTTCAGATAATAACCAAATTGCTGATAAAGATACATTTACAGGAGCTCACGTAAATGCACCTATAACTGGGGAGGTTATTCCACTCAATGAAGTCAATGACCCTACGTTTGCTGCTGAACTGTTAGGCAAAGGCGTAGCGATTAAGCCGACAGAAGGTAAGGTTTATGCGCCAGTTGACGGCACGATTACAGCACTGTTAGATAGTCATCATGCGATAGGTATTACGAGTGATGAGGGTGTAGAAATTTTAATACATGTGGGACTAGATACTGTCGAATTAAATGGCCAATTTTATTTTCCACAAGTTGAAAACGGTCAAGAAATTAAGCAAGGACAGCTATTATTGGAATTTGATTCTAAACAAATCAATGATGCTGGTTACGAAACGACAACGCCAGTTATTATCACGAATACTGCTGAATTTGATGATGTGGAAACCATAGTAAATCAAACTATGACACATGGCGAAAAAATAATAAATATTAGCTGAAATAGATATAAAAATAATAGAAAGAAGGTATATTATGAGTTTTCCTAAATCATTTATGTGGGGCGGGGCGACTGCTGCAAATCAATGCGAAGGCGCATATAATCAAGATGGTAAAGGGTTGAGCACTGCTGACGTCATGACGTCATCGAAATATGGACAGCCAAGAGAAGTAACTCAAACTATTGATGAGACAAAACATTACCCTAGTCATCATGGTGTAAATCACTATGAACGTTATGAAGAAGATATTAAACTCTTTGCTGAAATGGGTTTTGAATGTTATCGCATGTCTATTGCGTGGTCTAGAATTTTTCCAAACGGCGACGATGCTGAACCGAATGAGGCAGGGTTGCAATTTTATGATAATATATTTGATTTATGCTTGAAGTACAATATAGAACCAATTGTCACGTTGTCCCATTTTGAAACGCCATTAGGTTTACAAAAATATGGTTCATGGTTGAGCCGTGAGGTTGTAGATTATTTTATGAATTACTGTGAAACAGTGTTCAAACGTTATCAGGGAAAAGTGAAATATTGGATTACCTTTAATGAAATTAATGTGATGTCAACGAAACCTTGGATGGCTGGTGGCATTCAAGAAGATACTGAACAAGCTAGGATGACTGCTGCGTATCACCAGTTTCTGGCAAGTGCCAAGGCAGTCCAACTTGCTCACGATATGAGCGGAGTATATCAAGTTGGTATGATGTATAACGGACATATTGCATATCCAGCGAGTCCCGATCCTGCTGACGTCATTCGTACAACCCAATTTATGCATCAGATGCTTTTTTACGCTGATGTTCAATGCCGTGGCTACTATCCAAATTATAAAATAAAAGAGTTTGAAAGAAACCATATTACGCTGCCAATTGAAGATGGAGACTTAGACGAACTTCGTGCTGGTACTGTTGATTTTATTTCATTTAGTTATTATTTAAGTCACGTTGTGGGAGAAGATACACCTTTAAAATTTGTTGGGTTAAACGGTGTGAAAACAGGTTATAAAAATCCGACTTTAGATACAAGCGATTGGGGATGGTCTATCGATCCTTCAGGTTTAAGATATATTTTAAATTTATTGTATGATCGTTACCAATTGCCGTTAATGATTGTAGAGAATGGTTTAGGTGCAGTAGATAAAGTTGAACAAGACGGTAGTGTACGTGATATGTATCGTATAGAATACTTAAAAAAACATCTTCTAGAACTGGAAAAAGCAATTGAGATAGACGGGGTACCTGTCATGGCATATGCGATGTGGGGTCCTTTCGATATTATTTCTGCAAGCACCGGTGAAATGAAAAAACGGTATGGCTTTATATATGTAGACGTCGATGATGATGGCAACGGCACTTATAATAGATATAAAAAAGATTCATTTTATTGGTATCAAAAAGTAATTGAGACAAATGGAGCTTCATTAAAGTTTGAATAACATGAAATCATAGAGGTGGAAAAATGGGAAGACAATATATAGTATTCACAAGTGAATACGGAAGTGGCGCGCGTTTAATTGCTAGACAGTTAGCAGAAACATTAGACATTCCATTTTATGGCGAGGTAGATTTATTAAATGAAACTGCTAAATACCTTGAAATTGACACACAGGTTCTACATAACTTTGATCAATATGGTGAAGTAGCGGAAATAGATATAGAAAAAATCATTGATGGCTACCAGACGGTCATTTTAAATATCGTGCATAAAGGGCCATGTATACTAATGGAAAGAGGCGCAGATTATATATTAAAAGATGCAGTTTCATTCTTAAATGTATATGTTTACGCACCTGATATTGCTAAGAAAATTGAACGAGCAGTTAAAATTGCAGGCCAAAGTGAAGAAAACGCAAAAGCATTTATTCAACAACAAGAGCAATCACGTGCAGCGTTTTATCAACAATATACAGATATCACAAGAGCTGAATTAAGTGAATATGACTTATGTCTGAATTCAGATACTTTGACTGGTAATGCGCTAGATATGTCAATTTGTGTCGATATTATAAAGAGTGCTTTACAGTAACTTTAAAATTTACCGTTTATGATACTTAATTCTTCAATAGGTATAACCCAAAATATATGATTGGTTAGAATAATTGTTTCCAGCGTATTATATGGAAAAGAAAATTGAATTGAGGCATCATCAGTAATCACTCGCTAAATGCAAGATGCTGATGATGCCTTATCTTTAACATAGTTATCATTTACGAATTGATTATATTTTAGAATACACGATTTTGCTCGATTTCTACAAAAACTATGATATATCGTTTAGATTGTTTATGACTGAAATCATATCATCTTGAATCACTAAATCTGCATCGTTATCGTAAGGTGTAGGGTCTCTATTAATAATGATTAAGTTTTTGCCATCAAAATTTGAAATAAGACCAGCGGCAGGCTGAACGACAAGCGAAGAACCTAAGACTACTAAAGTGTCTGCCGCTTTAATCTTGTGTAGCGCATCAAAGATAGCGTCTTGATTTAGCGTTTCTCCGTAAAGCACGATGTCGGGTCTAATGATACTGCCACACATTTCACATTGATGTAATTGTTTATCAATGACATAGGGTTTTGTATATTTTTGATCGCATTGCAGACAATAAAATCGATTTAATGTGCCATGTAGTTCATCCGTTTGGGTACTGCCAGCATCCGAATGTAAGCCATCAATATTCTGTGTAATAACACCTAGTGATTGATGATCTCTTTCAAGTTGAGCAATCCATTGATGTACGACATTCGGTTCTTTATCAGCAAATAGTAAATACTGATGACAAAAACGAATAAAACCTTCTGGCTCATTTTTAAAATAATCTTCACTTAATAGGTACTCTGGGGAGTAACCATTTTTTGAAATTTCATCATATAAACCGCCAATAGAACGAAAGTCAGGGATGCCACTTGCCACAGATATACCTGCACCTGTGAAAAACGTGATTTTATCAGCATTATCTATAATACCCCTTAATTGTTCAATTTTCTGATTCATGTCTATCACTCCATTAGAATAGTAACGTCTGACCGAATTTTGCAAATCCTTTGATTACACTTACGTCAATTTTTGAAAATATAAATATATCTTAGTTTTTATATTGTAGTATTTGTACCAGGCCCCACAGGTATACCTAATAGATACCAAATGATAAATAAAATTGTCCATAAAACTAAAATAACAATTGAATACGGTAGCATAACGGATACCACAGTACCAATGCCGTTATGTTTATTGTATTTTTCAGCTACAGAAACGATATAAGGGAAAAACGGCATTAATGGTGAAATGATATTCGTAGCCGAATCACCAATACGATAGGCGACTTGAGTTACTTCTGGAGCAACACCTAACTGCATAAACATTGGTATAAAAATTGGTGCCATTAAAGCCCATTTTGCAGAATCAGCAGCCATCAGTATATTGATCATTGTGGTCATCAATATTAATATAATTAACGCTGTTAACCCATTAACATGCAAGGATTTTAATAATTCAGCGCCATTTACAGATAGCACTGTGCCAATATTTGTATATTCAAATAAAGCTACAAATTGAGCAGCAAAAAAGATTAAGACAATAAACTCAGACATAGTTGTTAACGAATCACTCATTAATCTAACAGCATCTTTATCGTTTTTAATCTTGTGATCAATGATGCCATAAACAATACCTGGTATTAAAAAGATCAGCATCATAGAAAATATAATACTATGTATAAACGGAGAGTCTATAAAATTCCCGTTGTCACCTCTTAAAATACCGTTGGATGGCACAACCATCAACCCTATTATAACAAGCACAATTGCTAATGAGATATTTGCCCATTTGAAAGCTTTGTTATTAATTTCATTAAACGTTGTATGTTTAGGTGAATCGTATTTCCCTAAACTAGGTTCGACTATTTTATCAGTAATGAATGTACCAATGATAACGATTAAAAAAGTAGATACAAACATAAAAAACCAATTGTCCGTAGCATTGACAATATAATTTGGATTTATAATTTGTGCTGCTTCTGTTGTCATACCACTTAAAATGGGGTCATTAGTACCTAAAAATAGGTTAGCAGAATACCCACCAGCAACTCCACTAAAAGCAGCTGCCAAACCAGCGATAGGGTGTCTATTAAATGATAAGAAGACCATGGCCCCGAGTGGTACTAAAACAACATACCCTACTGAAGCGGCTATATTTGATAATATACCTAGTAATACAATCGTAGGCGTAATGAGCGATTTTGGGGCATTAGCTACAGATTTTTGGATAAATGCACCAAGATAACCGGTTTTTTCTGCTACGCCAACACCTAACATGGCAACTAGCACGGGGCCAAGCGCAACAAACGAGGTGAAATTCTCAACGACATTCGTAAATACATGAGAAATACCAGAGGAAGTAAGTAGACTAATAACATGAATGGTTTGGCTTTCTACTTTATTGTTGTCTGGATTGATACCTTTAAAATCAACCGTTATATCTAAGGTGTATAAAATATGTGACAAAATAAATAAGATAACAGTAAAAATTAAAAATATAGTTACAGGATGAGGGAGTTTGTTACCTAAGTATTCAATTTTACTTAAATAATGAGTAACTTTATTATTTTTCATAAAACCACTTCTTTCCCGATAGTTATACTAATGATTTTAAACCAAAAGCTAAGAATTTCAATCACTTTTGTTAGTACAATTTAGGTTAAACCGATCTTATTAAAATATTTAATCACCTAAATGAATCGGTCCGCCTGGCCCTACAGGTATACCGAGTGAATACCAAATGATCATAAAGATAGTCCAAATGAGCCCGCCAATAATACTATATGGTAATAAATTTGCAATTAAGGTACCGAGTGCAATTTTCTTATTATATTTACGTGCGACAGTTAATAAGAAGGGAAGGTACGGAATCATAGGCGTAATCGGATTGGTGATCGAATCACCAATTCTATAAACCATTTGGGTAAATGCAGGATGAAAACCTAAAGTTGCAAACATTGGGATGAATATCGGCGCCAAGACGCCCCATTTGGCGGAAGCACTACCCATAAAAATATTGATTGTTGCTGTAAGTAGAATTAATCCAATAATTAAGGTGACACCGCTTTGGTGTTGTAGTAATTTGGCGCCATTAATCGCAATAACTTGACCGATATGACTCCAATCAAAGAAAGCCAATAATTGTGCGGCAAAGAAAATAACAATAATGAAACTACTCATATCAGACATACTTTGTGTCAGTATTTTACCTAATGATTTACTATTTTGTATTTTTCCGCTTTTAATTCCATAAATAATACCAGGAATAGCAAAAGTAATTAAGAGTATCACACCAAAGCCGTTCATTAAAGGTGAGTCTACGAGCAATTGTCCAGTTTCATTATTTCTTAAAAAGCTATGTTTAGGTATGGCTATAACAACGATACATACCAACCATAACACTAACATCCAGTTCGACCATAACAGTGCTTTACCCTCTTGCGTAGTAAATGTTTTCTTATCTACGCTAACGTCTGTATCTTTATCTATACTTAAATTTTGAAAACGGGGTATGGTCACTTTTTTCGCTAAGATATAGATAATTGGGACTAATAAAAAAGTCGATATAGACATAAAGAACCAATTCATTGCTACATTAATTGATATATCGCCCTCAAATAATTTTAGTGCAGATTGTGTAAATGAAAATGATAACGCATCGTCTAGGCCTATGATTAAATTTGCCCCATAACCTACTTCAACTGCAGCATAACTCATAATTAATCCAGAAATTGGATGATAGCCTAGTTTAATAAAAATCATTGCCGTAAGCATTGGCATAATCATAGGCGCAGCGCCACCTGCAGCGTTGCCTAAAATAGATATTAAAATTAAAAATGGTAATACAAGTTTATGTGGCGTCTTATCGACAACACTATGTAATAAATGTTCAAAATACCCAGTCTTTTCAGCAAGTCCCATACCAATCATAACAACTAAGACCATACCTAAGGCTGGAAAGGTTACGAAGTTGTTTATGGTTTCTGTTAATATTTTCGTTAGACCTTCCCAATTTAGCAAATTGACAACATGAATTGTTTTATTATTTGTTGGTTGTGTGGCTTGAACATTAAATAAAGATAAAACCCAAGATAAACCAAGCACAATGAGACATAACAAGAAGAAAAGCATGCTAGGGTCAGGTAATTTATTACCTGCACGCTCAACTCTAGTTAGAATATTAATAGATATTCGTTTCATCATATCATTTTGAACCTCCCATAAAAATTAAATTAAGATATTATTATAACAGATAAAATTCAGAATTATTTGATTTTTTAAACGTTAAATACATCATATATTAAAGTTAAAAACTATTGTTTATGAAACAATGACATCTCTAGCGTTAATTATTGTTCGTTAAGTAAAAAACGAGTCAGAAAGCTAAGCACAATAATAAATGTTTTATATGGGATATAAAGACAAATTAAAAGTAAATACATTTTAAATAATGATTTTTATAAAGTGATTCAGCAGTTAGGTTAAATAGTATTATAAAAAAATATATTAAGTTATGAAAGCCTACTTAATACAGTCCTAAAAAATATATAATATTGCACAAAAAAATTTAAAAATTTTGAAAATAATATCTACACATTATTTCTTATAATAAGTTATGATGAAATGTAGATTTATTAAAGTGAGTATCAAATGTTAATTATTTTGATAATCAGAAATAAGCAAAAGTTCATCTATTAAGATGAACTTTTTGTTTTAAAATTACGTACTTTTATTGAAAGGTAATATATTCATTAAAATGCGTATTGCAGATGGTTTTATAATAAGGAGGGGAAGGCATGCAAGATGAAAATGATCTATATAAAATGATCGTAGAAAAAAGAGATAGTAAGTGTCTAGAAATTCTATACGATCGTTACGAGTCAGTATTATTTAATTTGGCTTACAAAATTACACAAGATAAGCAATCTAGTGAAGAAATTTTACAAGATATTTTCATGAAAATTTGGCATCAAAAAGCAATTTTTAAACCAGAAAGGGGCAAGTTATCAACTTGGCTTATTACGTTATGTCGTAATGGAGCGATTGATATTGTTAGAAAAAGAAAGGTCGTAGAAAGCCAATTTGATGAAACATTTCAAGGTATCCAAACGAGTAGTTTACCTGAATATGATTTATTAGATAAGGAATGTTCTGAGGAAATACAGAAAATGCTCTCATATTTGAACAAAGACCAACAGAAGATTATATCCTTATTTTATTACAAGGGGTTGAGCCAACAAGAAATTGCAGATAAATTAAAAATGCCTTTAGGTACTGTGAAAAGTAGACTGAGATTATCAATACAACATTTAAATAACTATATTAAAAAGTTTTTGAGAAGGGAGAGTGAAGAAAATGAAAGATAACAAAGTTGATAAAATATATGAATATTTCAATGATAAGTTAAGTGAAAGTGAAAAAGCGCAAGTTGAACAAGAATTGAATATGTCATCTGAAAGCAAAGAAACTTTAGATAGTATTAATGTTCTTCATCAAACTCTTCCTTACAGTAATAAAGAAGTTGACCCTCCGACGGGTATGAAACAAAGAATCTTAGAGTCAGTTTTAAACGAAGAAAATGGTGCCGATACAAATTCAGAAGTTGAAAAACAACAGGATAAAGAGGATGATAACCATTTAACTGCTGCACAATCATATAAAGGTGGTATGGGCGATTCAAGCGAAACACATCAATATAAAAAGCCAACGACATCACCTAAACAAAACGATGATAAAAAACCTAAAATACCTTTGTTCCGACGGATTTCTGTAGGCATTATGGCGGCATTATTATTATTATCTTTGATAGGAAATGGTGTTCAATACTTTAAACAAAAGGAATCGCAAAACCAATCTACTCCAATGATTAATACGAATGACGCTCAATCCATCAATTTGAAATCTATGGATGAAGATAAGACACAAGGTCAAGCTTACGTATCCAGTAATAAAACACATAGTAAATTAATGGTTGAAGCCAACGACATTGAAGCTACAAAAGGTAATGAAGTCTATCAAGTTTGGGTAATCAAAGATAATAAACCTTATCCTGCAGGCACATTTGCAACGAAGAATGATAAAGGTATGGTTGTATTTGATTTAAGTGATATGGATGTAGATGAGAATGACACGATTGCACTTACGTTAGAACCTTCACCAAATAATAATGAGCCTAAGGGACAAATGATTATGGCGAGTAATAAAATTTAATAAAATAAAATTTTAAAAATTTCTCAAAGGATCACAAATTGATGTGATCCTTTTCGTGTTTTTCTACGTATATTTTGTAATTACTTTTTTTATAAAAATACTAAACGTTTTAATTAATTTAGCAAATTATTAAATAAGGTGGGGGAGAACAATGAAAATAACTATTAAAGAAGTTTTATTAAGTATTGGAAAAAACGCATCAAAAACTTCTGAAAGTGTAAAGTTAGATACCAACAAAGTTTGTAAAAAAATCACTTCAATGTATCAAGATATAGACCCAGAAACTATTTTTATATTAAAAGACTCAAAGAATGCAACTTATTATATGCAACAAGCTTACGAAATGAAGCCTCTATTTATAATTACAGATGCACACCCGTCTAAACTTAAACATTTTGAATTGAATATACCTATCGTTTATGTCGATGATTTCCCTAAAGTTGCTAATAACTTGGTAAAATTATTTTATAATCCAGCTATAAAAGGGATGAAATTTATTGCTGTCACAGGGACTAATGGTAAGACTACGACGAGCCACATGATTGGTAATTTACTAACACAACTTGGCGAAAAAGTTGCTATTATCGGAACAATGGGCGTATATGATTGTTATTATCATAAACTTAATTTCAATCATACAACGCAGACCACACCGATGTATTTTGAAATGGCTGAGATCATAAATTATTTTTATAATAAAAACTATGATTATATTGTTTACGAAGCTACATCTATAGCATTAGACCAAAGACGGACAGATTTTATTCAAAATGATTTAGCAGTTTTTACGAATTTTAGCCCTGAACATTTAGAATATCATGGTAGTATAAGCAATTATTTAAATGCCAAATTAAGATTAGATGACTTGAGCTTATCCAATTTAGTTAATTTAGATACAAAATCATATCACAGTATTGTAAAAGACCAGTTCCATTTTTCAAGTCATCCATCGGCCTATTATCATTATCATATGGAGAATGATTTAATTAATATCGTTATTAATCAAAAACAATATACAGTTAAACCACGTTTTCAAGGGGGACATAACTACATTAATTTGGCTGCAAGTATATTTGCTTTGCATAAATTGAATTTCGATATTCAAAAGATAGTTGAAGCTGCAATGGTAATTGAATCGCCGTTACATCGCTTTCAAATTATTAAAATAAATAATTATGTGATTATTTTAGATTTTGCGCACACTTCTTTAGCAATCAAAGAATCGATTAACAATGCTTTGAAATATAGTGAAAGTATAGAAAGAAATTTGAATGTTATGGTTACAGGTATTGGGCTTAGAGGGCTCGATAAAGTAGAAAGAACGATATCAAATGTGCCTGATGGTATTAATAAATTAATGCTTGCTGCTGAACAAGTAGGGTATGTAGAGCCTAAAACAATTATTAATATGATGGTTAAACATTTACCTTCAAGTTATAAGGTGAATGATGTTTTGAAAGGTGTTTCTCGAAAAGAAGGGATAAAAGAACTTTTATACGCAACAGATAAGGAAAAAGAAATTATTTTACTTACAGGCATTAATGAGCCGCAAAATTATAAAGGTAAAAAATATGAGCATGATGATGAGCAGTATATTAAAGCATTATTATAGAGGTAAGGTATAAATGGTTTATTTTTAAAAAGGAGTATTATGTTTAAAAGAGGCTGAGGCAAACGATGTTTCAGCCTTTAACATTGTATTGGCAGATGGTGGCTAAAATGGAAATGTAAAGTCCTCAACAGTCTTAGCGTTCGTATGCTTTATTCCTAGTGGGAGAACGAAGCCATTTTATAAAAATACGATTTCTGTTCCGCTTCCTTTTATGCTTGCTTAATGTGATGTTATGAAAACGGTATACTTTTTAAAATATAATTAAAAAGCACCCTAAAAGTGGATTTATTAAATCCAACTTTTAGGGTGCATATTAACTAAGATTCGTTAAATTAGCTAATCATCACTTTCATCAGATAGCCTTGGTCGTCAAAGAAAGCTTTGTACATACCATTGTTTGTTTCATAAGCCATATATGAACCATTATCTGTTTTGCCCTCATCAGTCATGTGGTTAGACATATGTGCTTTTTTGAACATGTCTTTACTTACTGTATTCGGTTTTGTATCAAAAGTAATGTGAACGACTTGGCCGTCTTTATTCATATCTACCATTGTACTATCAACTTTTTTACTAGAATCAACCGTTTTATCAGATGCGGCTGTATTAACTTTATAACCATCAATCATCACGTTGTCGTATTTTAGTGCTCTTACAAAGTTATAGTCTTGAGTAAATTGGCCATCATAAGTTGTATAGCCATTATAGTTGTAATAAGGCATCATAGTTTCTTGAGCCATATGATCCATGCCCATGTCGTTTTGATTCATGTTACCTTTCATGTCATGATCCATGCCCATGTCGTTTTGATTCATGTTACCGTTCATATCATGGTTCATGCCCATGTCATTTTGATTCATGTTACCGTTCATGTCATGGTTCATGCCCATATCGTTTTGGTTCATATTACCGTTCATGTCATGGTTCATGCCCATATCGTTTTGATTCATATTACCGTTCATGTCATGGTTCATGTTCATATCGTTTTGATTCATATCGGCCTGCATATCTTGGTTCATGTTCATACCTTCGTTCGCTTGCGCTGTACTACTTGCACCTAACAATAAACCTGTAGCTATTGCTGATGATGAAAATAATAATAATTTATTATTCATAAACTTTCGCCCCTTTTTATATTTAATAATCAATTTCGAATCGCCTGAAAACAAGTAACAAATTAACGTTTCATCACATTCACTTTGTACGTAAGGCCCCCTTTTTATGCTATTCACTAATATATACGTATGTTTAACGTGATAAGTTCACTTTTTTATAAAAAAATTTCGTGAAATTAAAACATGCTTTTAGTGTGAGCTTCTTTGAATTAAAGTCATGAATCATAACGCTATCAATACTATTTTAATAACTCATTACTAAAAAATTGGTAATCACGAAGCCTGCTTCACCCTGTAATCCATTTTTATTTAATGAAAAAGCAATGGTAACACAAGGATGAATATGTACACTTAATACAAAAAAGAGCGTAGCTTGATTAGAGAAACAATTATATTAATAGGAGATTTTTATAGCATAACCAAATGTATTAACAAAATAAGCAGACATATCTAAGTGTGAATATACATTAATAATTTAATTTGACACACGAAACAATATTTTGTAGATTATAAATAATACGAAATATTGTTTTAAAGAGGTGATGGTTATTAGAAATACTTTAATATTATTGGAATCATCGTTAACGAATTTGAATCCATCGGAATATAGGGTGGCGCAATATGTTATAGATCACCCGCATGAAACAATCAATAGTTCAATACAACATCTAGCAAACCTAACAAACGTCAGTGAAGCGACGATTGTTAGGTTATCTAAAAAAATTAAATGTAAGGGTTTTCAAGATTTGAAAATGAAAATTGCAATGGAACTTAATAACGCCAACGAAAGAGGCCCTGATTATGATGAATTAAACATGAACTATTCAAAAGAAAGTGTGATTAATAGCATTTCTCAAAGTAACATTAAATCTATAAAAAATACTGCTCAAATTTTATCACCTGAGGAACTAGAGCAAGCAATATTAATATTAAATAAAGCTAGGAAAATTTGTGTTTTTGGTATTGGAGCTTCATCTATTATCGCAGAAGATTTGAAACAGAAGTTAACACGTATTGATAAATGGTGCGAGGTTGGTAAGAGCTACGATGAACAAGCGACATTGAGTGCTAATTTAACGAATGAAGATGTTGTCATTGCCATTTCGAACACGGGGCAAACAGAAGATATGATACAGTCTCTGTCATTAGCTCGTGACAAAGGCTCGCAAATTATTTCTATAACTAAATATAGTAAGAATTACATAGCTGATTTAGCAAATATTAATTTGTTTTTTAGTTCTGTAGAAAAGCCAGTGAGGAGTGCAGCTATGAGTTCACGCATCGCAATGTTAAATGTTATAGATATTTTATTTATATCATTAGCTAGTAGAAATTATGAAAGGTATACGAAGTTGTTAGAGAACACACGACAAGCAGTTAAAGTTAAAAAAAGAAAATATTAGAGGAGTGTATTGATATGAAAGTATTAATGGTTTGTTCAGGTGGTATGTCTAGTTCTATGATTGTTGACGCTGTAAAGAAAGAAGCAGAAAAAGAAAATTTTAATTTAGAAATTAAAGCAGTTGGAACGGAAACATTTGAAAATCAAATAATTGACTATGATTTAGGTTTAGTAGCGCCTCAAGTGAGACATCGATTAGATAAATTCAAAGAGGTGGGAGCAGCGGCAAATAAACCTGTAGATGTCATAGATCCAATGGGATATACGCCAATAGGGGCGCCTAAGATTTTAAAGCAAATACAAACGTATGCATAAGCGCTAAGCTAAATAAGTGAACAAAGGGTGTATGTTATGCAGAAATTTTTGAAATGGATTGAAAAAGTATTGATGCCACCCATGGCTAAAGCATCCGAACAGAGACATTTGACCTCTATTCGCGATGGTATTATTGCAACACTACCTTTAATTATTGTTGGTTCATTTTTTACTTTATTTGCATCGCCACCGATACCTGCTTTGGAAAAATTAGTAGAACCACATGCTGAAAAAATAATGATAGCCAATAGGATGACGTTAGGATTAATGGCAGTTTATGCTGCGTTTTCAATGGGGTATAGTCTGGCGAAATCCTATAAAATGGATGGGCAGGCAGGCGGCTTACTTTCACTTGCCACATTTCTAATGATGACTTTACCGGTTAATTTGGATGATAAATTACCTCAAAGGGATGCAATGGGTTACGTGTTACCTATGGCTGACTTAGGTGGATCCGGGTTGTTTGTAGCGATTATATCAATGATATTTGCTGTTGAAATGATGCGTTTAGTAGTGAAATCAGGTTTTACAATTAAAATGCCAGACCAAGTACCGGGATCAGTTGCACGTTCTTTTGAATCTTTGGTACCTGCGATAGTGATTATCGTTATATCTTGGTTTGTAAGAGTCATATTAAATATAGATTTAAATGCGATTATTAATAAAATTTTTGAACCATTAGGCAATTTTGCGGGTGACAGTTTATTAGGCGCTTTAATCCCAGTATTCTTCATAGTGCTTTTATGGTCAGCTGGTATACATGGCGTGGCTGTCATGGGTGCAGTATTCCAACCCATTTGGTTTTCTTTATTAGACCAAAATATCGATGCTAAAGCTGCAGGTGAGCCGTTACCACATATTATTGTTGAACCATTTTTCCAATGGTTTGTATGGATAGGCGGGGCAGGCGCAACACTTAGTTTGTGTATATTGATGATATTTTCAAAATCAGAATATTTGAAGAAGGTCGGTCGCTTCTCCATTATACCCAGCATATTTAATATTAACGAACCACTTATATTTGGTGGGCCATTAGTAATGAATCCGATTCTTGCTTTACCATTTATAGGCATTCCACTGATTTTAACAACGATTACTTATTTTGTATTTAAGTTAGGTTTGATTGCAAAGATTACAATATTAGCACCGTGGACGTTACCCGGACCTTTGGGTGCATTATTTGCCACAAACGGTGATTGGCGAGCCCTTGTGTTGGTAGTATTTAACCTTATAGTAGCAGTTATCATTTATTATCCATTCTTCAAAATGTATGAACGTAAAATGATAGAACAAGAACAAGGTAACATAAACGATCCGTTAAACGATGATTAAATGAGATGGGGGATTAGATGAGCGAGCAAAATGAACAGTCTATATTCGAAATCATTTCACATGGTGGAAATGCAAGAAGCTTAGCATATGAAGCGCTTGATGCGGCAACAGAATTTAATTTTGAACAAGCCAACCAATTTATGGAACAAGCGAAGCAAGAAATGAGTAAAGCACATAATATACAAACAGAGCTTATACAATCTGAAATAAATGGTGACAAAGTAGAAACATCGTTATTAATGATTCATGCTCAAGATCACTTGATGACAGCCATTAGTGAGAAAAATTTAATTGAAAAAATGATTGTTTTATATAAAAAATTAGAAGAGAAGTGTTGATATGAT
Source organism: Staphylococcus sp. GDY8P131P (assembly GCF_017891975.1). NCBI lineage: Bacteria > Bacillati > Bacillota > Bacilli > Caryophanales > Staphylococcaceae > Staphylococcus > Staphylococcus sp. GDY8P131P. Next base: position 63,570 of record NZ_JAESKF010000014.1, on the reverse strand, counting down.
ACGATTTGTTTATATTATATTATTGTTTTTTCTTGTATTTTGCTGCTACAAAATAGCTCATTTTATAGTAAACAAATTCAATTTTAATAGGTGGGTATTACTTGTAGCGATTCCATTTATCATTGTTGTCCCAGTATTGATATTTGAAAAGATTAATATATTGGGGTGGGGCGCTATGTTGTTTTTATTAATATTTGCAAGTATTCTCTTTTTTGAAAAATCACGTGTACTTATTGATAAACGACAAATGAGAGGCATTTTGTATAAATCAGATAAGGAGTAAATGTATATGCATAAATTAGGAATATCAGTTTATCCGACACAATCTTGTTTAGAAGAAATGATTCATTATATTGAATTAAGTGCGAAATATGGGTTTAAACGTGTATTCACAAATTTATTATCAGTAAAAAATGATGATGAAGCGGTATTTCAAAAGTTTAAATCAGTTGTTAGAGTTGCTACAGAAAACAATATGATAGTTATTGCAGATATTAATCATAAAGTGTTTAAAGATTTGAATTTAACGCCTAAAGATTTATCCTTTTTTAAATCATTAGGTGTATCAGGCATACGCGTGGACGCTGGGTTTTCAGCCCAAGAAATAGCACAAATGAGTTATAACCAAGAGCATATGTTTGTAGAATTAAATATCAGTGTGAGCGCAACTTTTATTGAAGATGTCTTAAGTTATAAACCCAATTTGAACCAACTTATAGGTTGCCATAACTTTTATCCTCAAACATACACTGGTTTATCTTACAACCGTTTGATAACTACGAGCGAGTCTTATAAAAAAAATGCTATTAAAACTGCAGCTTTTGTGACTTCACAAGAAGGAAAGATAGGGCCGTGGAAGATTATGGAAGGTTTGCCTACTTTAGAAAGCCATAGAAATTTACTTACAACAGTACAAGCCAAGCATTTATTAATGACAAATGTAATAGATGATTTATTGATTGGTAACGCATTTGCTTCTGAATCAGAATTGCGAGCGCTCTCAGAAATTAATTTGACTATGCCTAGCTTTGATGTTTATTTGAGTGATGATATTACGTCATTAGATAGAAAAGTCATCGAAAAAGAATTTCATTTTAACCGAGGGGATGTATCAGACTACGTGATACGTTCAACTATGAGTCGTGTGCATTATAAAAATGAAGATTTCCCTCCAAATAGTACAAACCAAATTGTTAAAGGAGATATTATGATTTGTAATGACGCATACGGGCATTACAAAGGTGAAATGCAAATCGCATTACAAGATATGGTAAACAAAGGTTATAAAAATGTCATAGGCCATGTTAGAAAAGAAGAGCATTTTTTATTAGATTTACTTGAACCTTGGCAACCATTTGAATTAAAAGTAATATCTTAAAAACCATGTCATTGAATTACGAACGATGTCACAAAAGGATACAGAGCAGTTGCCTGTTTAAAGCTTACCGATTATATTACGAATTGTTAAAAGGAAAGCAACAAAGTATGATTTAAAAAATAGGAAACGTATTTACTGCAGGAGAGAGGTTAGTCTACCCACCATTGAAGCAAAGGATTGGGAGCTACGGTACTCGCCAATCCTTTTTAGTATAACAAATCATCTTAGGTTTTTATTTGTATAATGGCTATTGAGGGCATTCATAGGGGTTAAAGTCGAGTGGCATAGGGGCAGCGAATCCTAGCATCACAAAGTCTTCGTCGCCTGTATTGGTCATACCATGGGCATCGCCTGGAAATGATACAAATATATCACCTGCTTGGATGGTTTTTTGATTATTATTGTTTGTGAAAAATGTACCTTTGCCTTGGAGAACAATCCAAACATCATCTGCATCTTTGTGTGTGTGACAAGGCAATGTTTGACCTGGTTTTAGACACCAAACAGCACCGGCTGAATGTGTTGATTCATAGAATATTGTTTTTTTCGCTGCTTCATCAGAAAAATGTTGTAAATCATTAATTTTAAAAAAACGGTTAGATGTGTGTAACATAGCTTTCACTCCTGTCAGTTCACAATATAATTGGGTGTTTCACCGCTAAGTTGTTTCACTACGTTTGTCGCTGCAATATCAGCCATCATATCTCTTGCTTCAAAAGTTGCATTACCAATGTGTGGTGTAATGACTACATTTTTCATTGATTTAAGCGCTTCTGTTATTTGTGGTTCGAATTCAAATACATCCAGTGCAGCACCTTCAATCACGCCTTTTTTAAGTGCTTTGACTAATTCGGCCTCATAAACAATTGGCCCTCTAGATGCATTGATTAAGTATGAAGTTGGTTTCATTTTTTGAATCGCTTGGTAATCAATCATATGCTTTAATTGTTCATTATACGAACAATTTATAGTTACAAAATCTGAACGTTCTAAAAGTGCATCGAGTGTGACGTATTCAGCATTTAATTCAGCTTCTTTATCTTTATAGCGATTTGGCCCTGTGTAAAGCACACTCATATCAAACCCTTTAGCACGTCTTGCAACTGCCGTACCGATTTCTCCTAAGCCGATAATACCAATCGTTTTACCTGATACTTCACGTCCTCTAAAGAATAAAGGGGACCAACCATTGAATCCTTCGTTACGGCAAAGTTGATCGCCTTCAGGAATACGGCGAGCGACAGCCAATAAAACGCCCATCGTTAAATCTGCTGTTGCATTTGTGGAAGCAATCGGTGTATTCGTAACATCAATATGGCGTTCACGGGCAGCTTGGATGTCAATGTTATTAAAACCAGCACCATAGTTAGCTATGATTTTTAGTTTTGGCGCCGATTCAATGACTTTCCGGCTCACGTTAGTAGACAATAAAGTGATTAATGCATCTGCATCTTGAACTTTTTGAATTAATAATGCTTCAGAAATTAACGTTTTACCTGTGTACATATCAACCTCAAAATGTTTTTCAAGTTGACTAAGTCCCATTTCAGGGATTGCGCCTGCGATAAAAACCTTTTTCATAAAAATCGTCTCCTTTTATTATGTGAAAATATTCACAATATTTATCTTAAGTGTAGCATCTATCTAGTGATTAGGTATGTCTAAAATGATGAACTCAAAGTTTCGTTTTGTATAAAACAAACAAATTTTAAAATAAAAAAGCCTCTTAAAAGTTAGATTTCTATACCCAACTTTTAGGGGCTTACCCAAATACATAAATATAGCGTGCCATAACTTATACTCTCAACGAATGGATTGTTCTGGTAAGTGATGTAAGCTCTATTGGACAGCTCAAAATTTCGTTTTTTATCAAAGTCATATAAGGTAATTTGCTATCATAACGCGGCCATAACGAACTATCTTTATTACTAGGAATGCCGTTTCGCGCAAATGATACCCATGCATGTTGTAAGGCTTTTGAAATAGTTATATCTTTTTCGTCGTAGTCTCCTTTGGGATTTAAGTTACCAAAAATATATCTAATTTCTGATGTATGTTTAGCTAATTCTTTTGTTCTATGCGCCACTGGAGAAACTCTCGAGAAATGATAATAATAGATATTGTGGCCTAACTTTTCAAAACGTTTGACCGTTGCATAGCAAGGTTCAAACCATACTGCAGTAGTGAATAATTTATCTAAAGCTTCATATGTAGTTAAATTATCTGCCTTTAATATATGACGTACACGGTCGCTTACTGGTTCCGTCAACGCTGTTATCATATTACTAAGCGTATCAACACTGTATTCCATATCAGGTTTTATAAAATAGCGGGCTTCATTTTCAACGCAACCGATTAAAATAGGTATATCTGTGTTCCAATTTTCCCAATCTTGTTTAGCTACAATATCCCCATCAGGTACTGGGTTCCAAATTAGATTCGCTGGTGTATGAACTTCGCCAGGAGGCGGAAATACACCTGAAAATTCTGTCGAAGCCTCTAACACTGTATCGGTTGAAAGCTGTTGTAATGATTCCAAATCACTTGAGCCCAATTTATTTAACATATCTACAGTAACATTTTCCACCTTTTCATAAGTTGGTTCTGACGCAAAAACATAAGGTTCAAAACCAGCGCTTTGTATAATAGCTCGGTGAAATAATCCTTTAGCGCGTTTAACTGACAATAAATTTCTCACAGCTTGGGCACCAGCTGATTCACCAAATATCGTCACGTTATTGGGATTTCCTCCAAAATATTCTATATTATTAGTAACCCATTTTAATGCAGCAACTTGATCAAGTACAGCAAAATTACACCCTATATTTGGATGTGCTAAAAAACCAAAAGCGCCTAGACGATAATTGAAGGTAACTACGGTTACACCTTGTTTTGCCAATTCAGCTCCATCAAAAGCGTCTTCTGAACCAGCGCCACCTAAATTACCGCCTCCATGAATCCAAACCATAACGGGTTGCTGTGCAATTTTATCGGTATCAGATGTCCATACATTGATGTATAGACAATCTTCACTTTGTTTTAAGGTTCTTAAGTCAAAGCTCGCACCACCTTTTTGCGGACACACTGGGCCAAATTCTATGGCTTTATAAACACCTTTCCATCTTTTTGGAGGCAAAGGTTCTCGCCATCTTCGTTCTTTTACAGGAGCTTCTGCATATGGTAGACCTAAAAATTTGTAAATAGAGTCATTCAATATCCCTTCGATTGTGCCTTGCTCTATTTGAATTTGCATCATTGATCCTCATTTCTTTAACTTAAGTATATAGTTCCAAAATGGAATACATTATTGAGTGAATTTTTGTGTATAAAAAATTTAAAGTTAAGGTAATTGCATGAGTAGGAGGCTCATGCATAAGTATTACTAACATAAGAAGAGGTATAAAAGCACTGAAACGCTTGCGCAAGTAATACTCGTTTTCATAAATAAAGAAAGTAGTTCTGTGCAAAGTGAATATAAGTATAGTTTTAATTAAAGAAACGCCCGATAATAACATACTTTCCAAATTAAAGCCTGAGATATTGATTTATCACAGGCTCAATATTTTTAAGTTTTATTATAATTTACAATCATGGTCACTTAAGCTGATTGCTCAAGTATTTAATTTTTTTTAGCCGATACATGATTATTATTCAGTTTGAGTAAGTGCTGCGCATTTTTATAATTAATTTTGGCTTGATCTTCGAGCGATAAACCTAAGTCGTTTAAAAATGTACCAAGTTTTTCAGGTTTAATATAAGGATAATCCGCAGCATAGAGTATTCTATCGATGCCAAAAGCATTTTTAACCATCTCGAATTGGGGATGGGTTAACATGCCACTTGGTGTAATATAAAAATGGTTTTTAAAATATTGGCTTATAGGATGAACAAGATGGTCTGAAAGAAGTGCTTCATCCATTCTCTCTAAGAAAAATGGTATAAACTCTCCCCAATGTCCAATAATCATTTGCAAATTAGGATGTTTATCGAAAACACCACCTAAAACGAGGTGGATGGCGTGGATACCGACATCAACGTGCCATCCATAGCCAAAGGAGGCAAATGAAGCGGCAGTAGCGTCTGTATATGCATCGCTTTTGTAATATGCTTGATAAACATCCGCATTCACTGGAGCAGGATGTAAATATATAGGCACGCCCAATGCTTCAGCTTTAGCAAAAATAACATCATATTTCTCTTGCTCTAAAAAGCCATTATGAGGTCGTCCAGGTATTAATACACCTTTAAAACCTAGCTGCGTAACTGCCCTTTCTAATTCTTCAGCCGCTGCTTGAGGTTCATTAATTGGTATACAGGCAAACCCAAGAAAACGTTCTGGATACATTTCAATATAACCATACAATTTATCGTTAGCATACCGACAGAGCTCAATTGCTTTTTCTCCTGTCAGGTTAGATGGCGCCCCATTACCATAAGATAATATTTGGACTGCTACGTTATGTTCTTCCATAAATTTGATTCGTTGTTCGTGATTCTGTATCTCATCATCATCCGTGAACCCTGTTTTACTTTCTAAAGCCTCTAACATAGTCTTTAAAGGCACACCTTCTGGGTCAGGTTGTACAAGTTTTGCCATTTCGTCTTTAACTTCTGGTAATATAAAATGTTCTTCAAAGGTAATACTCTTCATATAAACACAACTTTCTTTTCATATATTTTCCAAGTAAAAATATTATTTTGAACTAAGTGAAATCCTTCCATTCTAATTGTTGGAGCCAAGCATCAAAATTAAGTAGTTGAGGATTTACCTTACGTAATTCAGCTATATTAGCCTCATAGCCTTCATATTCAAACCATTCGAACATTTTCATCATTTGTTGGAACTTTTTACGCACATCTACTATTTCACAAGATACTTCAAATTTCTCACTTAACTTTTTAGCTATTTCATTTAAAGTAATTTCTTCACCCGCTAATTCCATAGCTTTGCCTATATATTGTTTTGGTTGGCTAAAAGTAATAGCGGTAAAAGTACCGATGTCTTGTACGGCAAGCATCTGTAATGGTATTTCAGAATCCATAAAGCCTTGCATCACTATTTTGTCATCTTGCACTTTCGCAAAACCAGTGAAATTATCCATGAAAAATGTGTGGCGTAAGATTGTATACGGTAAATCTAATGCACGAATATATTCTTCAATTTGCCATTTACTTGCAAAGTTATCAGCGCCACTATACTTTTCAGCGCCAGCTGCTGACCCGTATACAAAGTGAGTAGTACCTACTTGCTTAGCTACATCTGCCACCATTTTTCCTTGTTGTACTTCTTTATCAGGGTCTTTAGGATCAAATGATTGTACGCTGTAAACACCATAAACATTTCCCATTGCTTCGACAAGAGACTGTTTATCATTCATATCTGCTTGTACAATAACAGCTCCATCTTGTTCTAATTCTTTTATCGCAGATTGGTTAGGATTCCGCGTCATAGCATGCACAATCCAACCATTGGATAGTAAACTTTTTGCAACTGCATTGCCTTGGTTTCCGGAAGCGCCCATTACTAAAATGTTTTTATTATTTTCCATCGTAATCAACTTTCATCTCATTTTTTAATCAAAATATTACGTCCATATCGATAATATTGTTTCTGAAAAACCTTCAGGCTTCTGAATATATCCTAAATGTCCGCCAGGTATGTCGACGATTTTGATACCCGTTTGTTCAGCGATATAAAAATTGACATCTTGAGGAAACGATCCTTTAGAGTCATTCCCATTTAATAACGTTATGATGTCTTTATATTGTGATAAATCTTCTAATTTAATATCAGAATGTGTGTACTGTCTAATTTCATATTCTGCCCAAAACATCATGCGTTCATATTGTGCTTTTTGCGCTTTTTCATCCTCGGAAACAGGTTGAGCCATACTTTTTGCGTCAATGGCTGAAATATTTAGCGTTTCTCCGAAAGTTTTCATACCTGCTTGTAGTCCTTCAGTTAAAACTTGTTCTACAATCTCGTCGTTTTTATCTTTCCAATACTTACTATCTGGTAAAAAAGTATTAATTGGCGGTTCATGAAAAGCAATTTGTTTAATCACTTCAGGATAATCTTTTAAGACATGCATGGTAACGATAGCGCCAGAACTAGAACCTAGTAAATACACAGGTTCGTCACTTAAGTGTTTAGCAAGTTCTGAGATGTCTTTAGCATCACGTTTAACACGATAATCGTCATCAGGTTTTTGTGCTCGTTCAGGAAGAGGTGCAGTTAACTCGCTATAACCATAGTCACGACGGTCTACAGCTACGACGGTAAAGTTATCTTTCAAGTGCTCTGCTAAAGGTAAAAATATATCACCTGTACCATTGGCGCCTGGCACTAAAATAAGTATAGGACCTTGGCCTACTTTATAATAATTTAATGTCGCCCCTTTTAATTTTAATCTATTCATGACTGAGTCCTCCTAATGTTAAGAATTGGGGATGTGTGTGATTTGCATTTCTTGTTAGATATTTCCCTCTTATTTCATCAATATGCATTGGTTATGGTCTAAAGCTTCAGTTGACTTTTTAGATAATTTAAATAGGCGGCTTTAGAAAAAGCCATATTAAATTTTAATTATTAGTCTGCTTGAGTGCCATTCATTTTCACTATGGCTTACTTCCTCGTATTGCCATAAATTATGAGTTGTTAGGCACTATAGGTACAAGTAAATGTGAATCGTATTTACCACCAGTATAAATATTGTGTGTCCCTTGATTTACTGTTTCGTCATGTTCATAACGTGTTTTGAGTCCAGGTGTACTATTACCTTTAACAACTTCGCTTGCTTTAACAACGACTTGGACACTTTCACCTTGTTTGAATAATGTGCCAGATGGTAAAATTTCGATTTCTACAGGTACAATTTCATTGCCGTTTAATTTAACTTCTTTTTCATGTGTATGCCATGGTTGTAACGGCGTAGATTTATCTTGATCTAATTCACGGTGAGATACACGTAACCAACCTGTCGCAACTTGTCCATGTTCAATATGATTGAAATCAGGGAAATGCACTTCTTCGCCTTGACGATTTAATTTTTTAATACCCACAAATAAATCCATATCGTCTGCTTCATCTGCTGAAACCCATAACTTCAATTTCATATTGCCTGTAATTTCTGTGTCTTGATCAAATGTTGTACTAAATCTCACTTCATCATTGCCTTCAGCTTCACTGTCATAAGAAACTTTAGCTGTTTCTTGAGGTTTTGAAATGTCGAGTGACATTGTTTGACCATCTAAATATAGAGCTGTTTCTTTTGTATTTGGGATTGGGAAATCAGACGCATATTTTGTATAGCCTTGATAAAATTTATCCCTGACTTCGTAGCTCACTTTAGGTGTATCTTGCCAATCGTTGTCGATGCCTTTGAGATAATAATCAAAGAAATCTTTTTGTTGTTCAAGAGATTCACGTGCATAGTAAGTTTCCCATTCTTTACGTCCGTGTATTTTAAGCCATTTAACTTGAGAAGAAGCTTGTTTAAAGCCTTCAAATGTACCACGGTTATGCAAACCTTGGGTAGACCAACTTGCACAAACAAACATTGGCACTTTAATAGCAGAAAGATCTGCTTGTTTGCCTTTCCAATAATCATCAAATAATGGATGATTTTTTTGGGAACCTTTTAAATCTTCAATGTCTGAATCTGGCCATCTATTGATAAGTCCATCGTGCCAAAATCTGTAAAAGCCTGTATCAGGTATACCGCCATGGAAAGCCACTTCACGGTACATATCGTTTAAGCCTTCCCAAGGAATTATTGCTTTCAGATGAGACGGGTTTAATGAGGCTACCCACCATTGTGTAACAGCTAAATAAGAAACGCCATTTGTACCAACGTTGCCATTACTCCATGGCTGTTTTCCAGCCCATTCAATTACTTCGGCATAGTCTTTTGCTTCTGAAAGCCCCCAAGGGTATAAAGATCCTTTTGATTTAGCGCTACCGCGTAGCGCAACTTTGACAACGACATAGTCATTAGGCACCCAGAACCCAGGGTCTGGAGATTCTTCTGGTGTTAAGCTTGAAGTTGGAATTGCACCAAGTGTTGGCCAAAGCGGGCCCATATTATTAATATTTGGTTTGTTATCTTTACCGTATGTGTCTGCAGACATTACAACGGGGAATGTGCCTTCTTTATTAGGACGGATGACGTTGACGTATAATTCTGCACCATCTGACATGGGCACAGCAATATCTTTTTCCATAATCATTTCTTGATTACCGTATTGTATGCTATCTATAACAATATGATTTACGCCTTCTTTAATATCTTCAATTCTAGTTGCAGTTAATTTTGAATTACCTAACATTTGTTTAGTCATATAAACCATTCCTTTCGCATAAGGTAATACTTGTTTTTTAATACACTTTTACCTTATATTCGAATCAAGTAATAAACAACAATCAAGCGTGTGATAACTGTTCGAAAAACAACAATTGAGTTAATATTGTTCAATAAATAGAAATGTCGGAGGTGGAAAAGGGTTATGGTTCAAGATCGGAGAGTACGAAAGTCACAACAAGCAATCCAGTCTGCTTTTTTAGAGTTGTTAAAAGGTGAATCATTTGAAAAACTGACAGTACAACAATTGGCAGATAAAGCTGATATTAATAGAGGTACATTTTATAGTTATTATTTAGATAAGTATGATTTGTTAGAACAAATAGAAAATCAAATAATAGACGATTTACAGAAGTTTATAAGTGACCAACATCATAGAGAGAAGAAAGGTATACCTACAGATGTTGTTAAAAATATTATGGTTTACCTAATTGAACATATTGAAGAAAATAGAAAAAGCTATTATATGTTGTTTAGTATAGGTAAAGCTTCTATGATACAAGAAAAACTTTATATGTTGATTTATAACCATTTAAGTTTATATAAAAGTACAGATGACACCATTGAAACAATGCCTTTTTCATATTTTATGAGCTATGTATCGGGAGCAGGCATTTCACTCATTAAGCACTGGGTACAAGATAGCACACCTATTTCTAAAGAAGATCTGATTGATCATTTTTATAATCTAATGAATAATGGGACAGCTAGTATGATTAAAAAATAAAATATATTAATAGAGCGTCTTACTACAACGATTAAACGCTTGAAAAATAACTTGAAAAAACGCTGTATACATTTATACAGCGTTTTTTATGATGATTATGAGTGGAAGGCAATCTATCTAGCTAATGGTTATACTGTTTAATTCTTTTAGTGTTTGACTTGTTCTAGACTCAATTAGAACCGGCACAGTGTATTACAGAATGCCGATGAGTTTCATCCAAAGAGATCCTAAACCAATCCATATAATAAAATAAACGATACCTAAAATAAAATTCATTGTCCACCAACGTTTTTGGCTTATATAACCAGCCGCGTATAATATTGGCGCAGGTCCACTACTATAATGTGTTGTCGAAGCCAATAGATTACCGAAGAAACCTAACATGAGCGCACTGTATAACGGTGGCGCACCGGCTGCAATAGCAACGCCTAACAGTGCAGCGTACATTGCGCTAACATGAGCAGTAGCGCTAGCAAATAGATAATGTGAATAGAAATAGAAAATGAGTAACATAACCAGTACGATTGGCCAACTAAAGCCACCTAAACTTGTTGCAATCAGTTTACTTAACCATGGAATAAAGCCTAGTTTATTTAATTGATCAGCCATTAATACAAGTACTGAGAACCAGATTAATGTATTCCATGCACCTGTTTCATTTAAAATATCTTTCCAGTTTAATACGCCAGTAACGAGTAATAATGATAGTGCGATAAATGCAGTCAATGTAGCATCAATTTGAATTAGGCTGCCTGTAACCCAAAGCGTCAATGCTATGATAAAGATGACAATCATAAATTTTTCTGGCATTGAGATTTTGCCCATTTTAGTTAACTCATTATCTGCCCAATTTTTAGCGTTAGGCGTTTGTTTAATACTTGGCGGGTATATTTTATAAATAATGAATGGAACAATAATGAGAGAAAGTAATCCAGGGACTAGGGCAGCTAAAAACCAATTCATCCATGTTATATGTACTTGAGCAGTACTTTCTGCAAGGTTTTGAGCGAGGGGATTACCAGCCATAGCAGTTAAAAACATTGCAGCAGTAATTAAATTACCTTGAAATTCTGTGAAAATTAGAAACGCGCCCATTTTTCGCTCAGATCCTTGCTTAGGGTCTGAACCAAATGATTCTGATAGAGATTTAATAATTGGAAACATAATACCACCCGCACGGGCCGTATTGCTTGGTGTAGCAGGGGCTAATATAAGATCGACACCTACAAGCGCATAGGCGAGACCTAATGTTTTTTTACCAAATCGTTTCACAAATCTTAGAGCGATGCGACGTCCTAGTCCTGTTTTTACAAAGCCTCTTGAGATAAAAAAGGCTATGACAATAAGCCAAATGCTATTATTACCAAACCCTTGCACAGCCGTTTTTATATCGGCAACACCAGTCAACACCATAAAAGTAAAACTTAATATGGATACAGCACCAATTGGCATAGGTTGCGTAATACAAGCGATAATAGTTGATACAAAAATAGCAAACATATACCAAGCTTGTATGCTTAATGATTCTGGCTTAAGGGGGGTCAGCGCCCAAATCAGTATACCGATGACAAGGGGGAGAATGAATTTGCGGTATCTTATTGAATTTTGCATATTGAACTTTCCTTCTTTCTACACAGATTACTCATTACAATTATCAATCTACCCTTATAAAAAAGTGCTGTAAAGAAAAAGAATGGAAAAAAATTATATATTTAGCAATGATTTTTTTAATGATCAACGCAAACGTGTATTTACAAAAAAGAGCTATGAAATATTTCTTATGGCAATGTAAAAAATATAATAGTTAAAGTAACTATTCACATTTTGTTTAAATTAATATATTCTTTAAAATATAATATATATCAAATTTTATGAGGTGAGTATATGAATAAATTTTCAAAATATGTTGTGACATTTTCACTGTCAGCGGTATTTTCAGTTGCTGCGCCACTCTCTACATACACATCAATTGCTAACGCTAGTGGGGGCAGTGCACCGGTCGTTGAACAACAGGATCAGCAGCAAGAAAAAGTGAATTTAGGTACTGAAAATACGATGGCTGTTTCATGGTATCAAAATTCCGCTGAAGCAAAAGCATTGTATTTGCAAGGGTATAACAGCGCCCAAGTCCAATTAGATAAAGAAATTAAAAAGAATAAAGGGGATCATAAACTTGCAATCGCATTAGATTTAGATGAAACAGTTTTAGATAATTCTCCTTATCAAGGTTATGCATCCTTAAATAACAAAGTACATCCAGAAGGTTGGCACGAGTGGGTAGAAGCTGCAACAGCGAAACCTGTATATGGTGCAAAGGAATTTCTAAAATACGCTGATCAAAAAGGGATAGCTATTTATTATATTTCTGATAGAGACCAAGACAAAGATTTTAAAGCGACACAAAAGAATTTAAAAGCGCAGGGTATTCCACAAGCAACAGAAGATCATATTTTGTTAAAAGGTAAAAATGATAAAAGTAAAGAATCACGTAGACAAGCAGTAGAAAAAGACCATAAGTTAGTTATGTTATTTGGTGATAACTTGTTAGATTTTGGAGAACCTAAAAAACCTACTGCTGAAGAACGTGAAAAATTTGTGCAAAAACACAAAGACGAATTTGGTAAGAAATACATTATTTTCCCAAATCCTATGTATGGTAGTTGGGAAGGCACATTGTATAATAACGACTTTGATATTAGCGATGAACAAAAAGACGCATTAAGAAAAGAATCTATTAAACAGTTTAACCCATCCACAGGCGAAGTAGAATAATAAAGAGAGACAATGGAAACACGTTACATGGTATGACCTTTATTGGATTAAACGAAAACTAGCTTGATCCATTTTAGGATAGAGATAGAATAAGCATAGATTGAAGAAGTAAGATTGAAAACCAACGGGGCAGTATTCAGATGCCTGAGTTCACTATAGTCAATTAATGAAAACAACTGATTATATGAGTTTAAAATGAACGAAGTGTTTCACGTGAAAAAATAAAATATATAAAAAAGTCTATTGGCATGCTGTTTCGAACTATGCCAATAGACTTTTAGGTTGAGAAGATTATTGTGCTGTATAACCGCCGTCAATAACGATGGCTTGACCTGTAACGCTTTTAGCTTTGTCACTGGCAATAAATACAGAGTAATCAGCTACTTCTTGTATATCAACTAGTTGTTTTTGAGGAATTAACGGAAATAGCACTTCATCCAATACTTGATTGATACTGACATTTCTCGTTTTAGCAAGATCTTCCATCTGGCCACGCACGAGTGGCGTATCAATATAACCAGGGCATATTGCATTGACAGTAATGCCGTCTTGTGCGGTTTCTAAAGCAGTCACTTTTGTTAAACCTATAATACCATGTTTGGCACTGTTGTAAGCAGATTTGCCAGAAAAGCCGACAAGTCCATTAATAGAAGACATATTTAAGATACGCCCATATTGCTGATTTTTCATAATAGGTAGCACATATTTAGTCATAATAAAAGTGCCAACCAACATAATATCGATCATCTGTTTGAATTTATCAGTTGGAAAATCTTCTATATTTGCTACATGTTGCAAACCTGCATTATTGATTAATATATCAATACGGCCATAATGTTTTACAGTTTGATTTACTAAATTTTTAACATCTTCTTCATCGGAAACATCAGCTACAATACCTATACATTCAAAGTTTTTTGTTTGAAATGATTGAACGACATGGTCTAATTTATCTTGATCAATATCAGTAAACACGACTTTTGCACCTTCGTTTAAAAAGACTTTAGCAATTTCTAACCCGATGCCACTAGCGGATCCTGAAATCATTGCTACTTTATCTTTTAACATATCTATCCCTCCATCATTGTTTATAATGTTTAGTTTACATCTATAAAAATGATAAGTAAAATGAATAAATATAATCAAAGGTATAACTTTTAGTAATAGTGAAAGGGGGAAACAAACTTGGAAATACGCCAAATCAGTTATTTTTTAGAAGTTGCACAACAAGGTAGTTTTACCAAAGCATCTCAAACATTACATATTTCCCAGCCAGCGTTAAGTAAAACAATTAAGGCGTTTGAAACAGAACTTGGTGTCGAATTGTTAGACCGTACAGATAAACGTGTAAGACTGACTGATTCTGGAGAGATTGTTTATCAATATGGTAAACAAATACTTAATACAATTTCAACGTTAACTTCAAGTTTAGAAGATAATGCAATGCTTAAAAGCGGTCACATTAAAATGGGTTTGCCTTCCCTCATTGGAATTATGTTTTTCCCTAATATTATGAAGGGGTTTGCTTCAGCCTATCCAGGTATAACAGTGGCGTTAACAGAGGAGGGGACAAACAACGTAATTCATCTTGTAGATAAAGGAGATTTAGATTGCGGTATTGTGATGTTACCTGTGGATCAAAATGATTTTGATGTTATTCCATTGACTCAAGATAGATTGATGTTGTTTTTGCACAAGTCTCATGTACTTGCAAATCATTCTGAGATTTCAATGACGGATGTTAAAGATGAGCCCATGATTTTATTTACTGAAGACTTTACAATGCATGATCGTATTATTCAGGAATGTAATGATTTCGGTTTTCAACCGCATATTGCATATAAAAGTTCGCAATGGGATTTTATCAAAGATATGGTGGAGAATAACTTGGGGATTACTTTTTTTCCTGGCTCACTTAATCGCAAAATAAATAAAGAGAAAATCATTTCATTACCCATCACCGATCCTTATATACCTTGGAAAGTAGGTATTATTGTAAAAAAAGGTAGTCATCGTTCTTTTGCTACTCAAGCTTTGATTGATTATATATTAGATAGTGATCTTTAGATGTACTATAACTATGAGTTATAGCAATGATGACGATTATGTATTTAACAAATCGTTTGTTCAATCTTATAGTATTAATTGTTCAGAGATAGATTTGAATGAATACATGGGAGTGATAAACGATGGAAAAGACAAGATACCAACAAGGTATAGATAAATTAATGACATATACATCAGAAACAGGCACAACACATTTACAGATAGCTGAAAATCTTAAAGATATTGCACCAGATGTATCAAAATATATCATGGAATTCGCATACGGTGACATATACTCACGTAACGGGCTAACCAACCAACAGCGTGCATTGGTGACAGTATCATCGTTGATTACACAAGGTACGGAACCGCAATTGGAGTTACACATGAATACCGCATTGACGTCAGGGGTGACAGCAGAAGAACTTGTCGAAGTCATCACACAATTAATACCATATACTGGATTTCCACGTGTATTAAATGCCTTAACTGTAGCTAAAAAAGTGTTTGCGGACAGAGATATTTCCGTTGATACACGTAAAGTAGAACAATCCCAATCCTTATAATTGAACAGATGGATGACAATATATTACCTGCTATATTTAATAAACAGTTTATAATTAAATGATTGGAGAACATGTATATTATATTGCGAGTGTTGGGACGGTGTATGGTAAACTTTGGCCAGAATAAATAATATAATAGTATGACAAATGATTTTTAAAACGCGATCATACACTTTAGAGCGAGAATGCAGATGCTTATTGTAACTGTGTTTTCGCTTTTTTATAAAAATGATGATAATAGTGATTTTGAAAATTCGAAAATAAATTTATTTTAACTTAAAATAATTGTATAATTGATTTTTAAAACGTTCTATAATATAAATGGGTTGTAACAATTGTATATATACATATAAAAATAGTTTGTTGTATAAAGCCAATAGGAGGGGTATGTAAAGCGTAGAGGAGCATACTTTCATCACTTTGATCACAGAAAAACAAAGCAAAACTCTAAATTTACAATATGGATAACTTTAATTATCACATTAATATTTATAGTAGTAATATTTATCGGTGGCATGGTTTCCAACATTTTAACGTTGATATTAGATTCATTTCATATGTTAAGTGACGTTTTAGCATTGAGCTTGTCTATGGTAGCTATTTATTTTGCGGCTGGAAAAATCAACTGTTCGCTTATCTTTGGCTTTCTTAGATTGAAAATACGAGCTGCTTTTTTGAATGTTTAGCACTAACCATGTTATCACCACAGAACACCCTCCTTTTGAGCGCTCATGTAGTGTTTGATAGCGCTTCTGAAGAGAAAGCATATGAAACCATATAATAATATATCTCGATTATTAGAGCATCAATATCACATGAAACATACCACGTTACAAATTGAGAATCTTAAATTTAATAGTCATTCCAAAAGTATTTTGAGAATTTGGAGAAATAAACGTTTAATATGGTATTTAAAACGATTACTTTTTAACAGATAACTACTCAAATAGTTATTAAGTGTAAAGATGGAAATGAGTTTAACGTTGCACTTATGTATGCGATTTGGGTATTTTTTATGGCATATCTTTCATTTTAATAAAAACGTACATCATCATAGTTTTAATTGATTAAAATAAACTATATAATTTTAAGCATTAACCAAGAAAGGTGTTTATGATGGGACAATATCATATTAAAAAACCATTAAACAATAATGTTATTATTTGTACACGTCAGCAAAAAGAAGTAGTAGTTATTGGCAAAGGTATCGGTTTTAATAAGAAACCTGGGATGGTCGTGGATGACGAAGCAATGATAGAAAAAATTTATGCATTGGAACATAAGACACAACAAGAACATTATAAAGCGCTCATTGAAGAAGCAGATGACGCTGTTATCCAAGCGGTTATTGATGCAATTAATATGATTACCAATTCAGATATAGAAATTGACGGCAATCATTTAGTTGTTTCACTAACAGATCATATTATATTTGCATATAAACGGTTGAAACAAAACCAATATATTAGTAATCCATTTACGATGGAAACCAAACACTTGTACCCTGAAGCATATAAAATATCCGCTTCAGTTATTCACCAACTTAATTCAGTGTTACCAATTCAATTCCCAGAAGACGAAATTGGTTTTATTGCATTACATATTGCGTCTAATATGGAAAATTTAACGATTAGCCAAATGAATCATATTAATGATTTAATTAGCAAATGCATTCAAATTATAGAGCATGATTTACATCAATCTATAGATATGTCATCTATACAATATCAACGCTTTATTAGGCATGTTCAATTCTTAATTAGAAGACTTAGTAAACGCGAGACGATCAAGTCACAAACTGAATTTGAGAATATGTTGAAAGCGCATTACCCCTTGTGCTATAATATAGCGGTCAAGATAATGAAAATGATGCAAAAACAATTAGGTGTAACAGTATATGAAGCGGAAGTTGTATATCTGACACTTCATATCAACCACTTAACACAATAATAAATGAAGCACGTGTAACTGATTCGATCAGGCATGAGTACTTAGACCGAGCAAAAGCTCAGTTTATTTACTCATGCCTTTTTTTGTGTCTTTAAACTTGTTTTGACGCAAATACATAGAAACGCACATAAATTCATAGCTCAGTATATGAAATAAATAGAGTTTCTTGAAAATGGAGGATTATACAGTATGTGGAAGAAATTTTTTGGTCAGCTGCAACGTATAGGTAAAGCACTCATGTTACCTGTGGCAATCTTGCCAGCTGCTGGTTTGTTATTAGCATTTGGTACGGTTTTACAAGGAGAAGTATTACAATCCTATATACCTTTTGTTAAAGCGGATGGTTTCCAACATGTAGCGCAAATGATGGAGGGCGCTGGTGTTGTTATTTTTGATAATTTGCCAATGATCTTTGCGTTAGGTGTGGCCATTGGTCTAGCTGGGGGCGATGGTGTAGCTGCAATCGCTGCGTTTGTTGGTTTTATGATTATGAATAAGACAATGGGCGCATTTTTAGGTATTACACCTGACAATGTCAATGACGCAGCAAGTGGGTATGCAAGCGTATTAGGTATTCCAACACTCCAAACAGGTGTCTTCGGTGGTATCATTATCGGCGCGCTTGCTGCATGGTGTTATAATAAATTCTATAATATTTCGTTACCGAGTTATTTAGGATTCTTTGCTGGTAAACGATTTGTACCCATTATGATGGCAACATGCGCGTTTATACTAGCGTTTCCAATGGCGTGGATTTGGCCAACGATTCAACATGGTTTAAATGCGTTTAGTGAAGGTTTATTAGATTCAAATACTGGTATAGCAGTGTTTTTATTTGGATTTATTAAACGTCTATTGATTCCATTTGGTTTACACCATATCTTCCATGCACCATTTTGGTTTGAATTTGGTAGCTTTAAAACTGCTGCAGGACAAATCATCCATGGGGACCAACGTATTTTTATTGCTCAAATTACTGAAAACGTGCCATTAACTGCTGGTAAATTTATGGGTGGAGAATTTCCAGTGATGATGTTCGGACTTCCAGCCGCAGCACTAGCGATTTATCACTCAGCAAAGAAAGAAAATCGTAAAGTAGTTGGTGGGCTGATGTTATCAGGTGCTTTAACTTCATTCTTAACAGGTATTACGGAGCCATTAGAATTCTCATTCTTATTTGTAGCACCACTTTTATTCTTTATTCATGCAGTTTTAGACGGATTTGGCTTCTTGATTATGTATGTGTTAAATGTTCATTTAGGTTATACATTCTCAGGTGGATTTATTGATTTCTTACTGCTGAATATTTTACCAAATAAGACAGCATGGTGGCTTGTCATTCCAGTAGGTATCGTTTATGCGTTTGCTTATTACTTTATATTTAGATTCATTATTAAAAAATTAAATTATAAAACACCCGGTAGAGAAGATAAAGAACTGCAAAGTAATACCGTATCAGTAAATGAGTTACCATTTAAAGTATTAGATGCAATGGGTGGTAATGCAAATATTAAACATCTTGATGCGTGCATTACACGTTTAAGAGTAGAAGTTAATGAAAAATCTAAAGTCGACGTGGAAGCGTTAAAACAATTAGGCGCTTCGGGCGTATTAGAAGTCGGTAATAATATGCAAGCTATTTTTGGGCCTAAATCAGATCAAATCAAACACGATATGGCACAAATTATGGCGGGTAACATTACCAGACCTGAAGAGACGACAATTGAAAATGAAGATACGAATCAAACAGTTGCTATTGAAGGGGAAACCATTTATGCGCCACTTAAGGGTCACGTAGTACCGTTAAGTGAAGTTCCTGACCAAGTATTTAGTGATAAATTAATGGGGGATGGTATTGCCATTTACCCTGAAAATGGGGAAGTTGTTGCACCATTCGATGGAACAGTAGAACTTGTATTCCCTACCAAACATGCGATAGGTTTAAAATCTGAAGCAGGTATAGAAGTATTAATTCATTTCGGTCTAGAAACGGTTGGATTAAAGGGAGAAGGTTTCGAAGTTCATGTAGAGTCAGGCGAAGAGATTACAAAAGGTCAAATGCTTATGACAGTTGATTTAGATTATATTAAAGCAAATGCGAAAAGCGATGTTACACCAGTTATTGTCACAAATTCTGGGGAACACGACATTAAATCATCACATGATGGCACAGTCGATCTAGGCGAAGTTTTAATTAAATTATAATAATATAAGTAATCTGCTTAATACATGATAGATGTGTTGCACTAAATCCTATTTGGAGAAGGAAGTTAAAAACACTTTCGTTGAATTCATATTAAAATGAATTGATACGAGAGTGTTTTTTATGAAAAGCGTTGCTTATTTATTAGAATTTAAAAGTAAGGTAATAGAAATTAAATGAGTAGTATACGCAAAAAATAAAATGACGGATTACTTAAATATTTAATTAGATATTCAAATATTACTTTTTTGAAAATAAATGTAAGCTTAAATAATATTAGATGTTTTATACATAGTAGTTTATAATATATAGGACATAATTATTAAATCATTCAAAATAAATAATTAATTTACTAGCATCGTAACATGAAACATAACGATTTAAGTAAATACAATAGTGAAAATGAGGGGAAAGCATGATTTATACAGTAACGAGTACATTGCCACCAGTGCATGGTGGCAGAACAAAAGCGTTATTAAGTCGTATTAAATTAATGGATACGGAATTAGGTATAACGAGTAAAATTTTTACGACAAATTACAATGCGAATTACCTATCAGTATATGAAAAATTCATTAATGAAGGAAAAGTAACGAAAAGTACAGAGTTTGAAAATTTATATGATTGGTTAAGTGGTTTTAATTTATTAACGACACCTAAAAAGAAATTTAAAAAAAATTTAAAATATCAAACAATGAATCGTGAAATTGAAGGCTTAGAAAATAAAAGCTATGATGATGGAAATGTTATGAGATATTACGATGATGAAAATTATGTATTATACAGAAAATACTACGAAGATAGTAATGTGATTAAATTTGAAGATTTTATGTCGCCCATTAGTAAAAAAAGATTAGAACGTTGGGAATATAATGAATTTGGTCAATTGCATAGAAAGATTTACTACACCCATAAACCTTTTTTAAAATTATGCGAAGTGTATTTTGATACGAAGGGACATATATATTGTAAAAAGTATTTTGATACTGATACTGATACATTAGACTACATTCAAATTTATAAGGATAGCAGGCCTTATTTAGCTTTTAGTGATGAAAAAGCATTGATTGAATTTTATTTTGAACAACGTTTTAGTGATAACGATGTAGTGTTTAATGACGCAAGATTATTAGATGGGCCGTTGTTAAATCAAACGAACGCTACTAAAAACATTTTAGTTTTTCATAATAGTCATATAAATGGTAAACATATTAAAAATGCTTATAAATTTGCTTTAAACCATTCTGAAAAAGTAGAAAAATATATATTATTAACGGAAAAACAAAAAGAAGATATTTTAAATCAGCTATCTCTTGAACAAAATCGTTTGAATGTGATTCCGCACTCTATTAAATCTTATAAATCTCTTGACAAAGTAGAGAAATTAGATCGATTTATTTTCTTAGGCAGACTAGGGGCTCAAAAACAAATAGATCATTTAATCAAAGCTTATAAACAATTTTTAGATTATGGATATGAAACAAAATTAGCAATTTTTGGGCCAGATGAAGCGGGACAGAAAAAGAAAATGTTAGATTTAATCGAACAATTTGGTATTCAAGACAAAGTAGATATTAATGAATACACAAATAACCCTTTAATTGAGTTTCAAAAATCAAAAGCCTCACTTTTAACAAGCAAATTTGAAGGTTTTGGATTAACTGTAATGGAGAGTATTGAAGTTGGTTGTCCAGTAATTTCTTATGATGTTAGGTATGGGCCCTCAGAGATTATCGATCATAATAAAAACGGATTCTTGGTTGAACCTAATAACATTAAAGCATTTGCAGATTATATGGCTAAGATAATAGATAATCCACTCACTCATGTACACACAAGACCAGAACTAGGCCATGATAGAGCGATTCAAAATTATACAAAGCTTTTTCAAGACATCGGCTATACTAAATAAAAGCATTTTAATACAGTATAAACATATTAAACTCAATTATTTTGATTAGTAATTACTATCGATTAAAAGAAAACACTTTTCTGATATTGTCGTATTAAAAAATGTAAAATGATAGTATAAAGTAATAAATAATAGGGATGAAAATGAGGGAAAAGCATGATTTATACAGTGACAAGTACATTGCCGCCAGTACATGGTGGTAGAACGAAAGCGTTGTTAAGCCGTATTAAATTAATGGATACGGAATTAGGTATAACCAATAAAATTTTTACGACGAACTATAACGCAAATTATCCTTCAGTATATGAAAAATTCATTAATGAGGGAAAAGTAACCAAAAATACAGAGTTTGAAAATTTATATGATTGGTTGAGTGGTTTTAAACTATTAGAGACACCTAAAAAGAAATTTAAAAATCAACCAAAATATCAAACGACAAATCGTAAAATCAAAGGTTTAACGGATAAACCGTCAAAAAATGGAAGTGTCATACGCTATTTTAATGAAAATCAATTTGTACTTTATCGCAAATATTATCAGTCTAGTGATGTTCTACAATTTGAAGATTTTATGTCGCCAATTAGTGAAAAAAGATTAGAACGCTGGGAATATAATATGTTTGGTCAATTACATCGAAAAATCTATTATATACATAACCCGTTTGCAAAATCATACGAAGTATATTTTGACACACAGGAAAATGTATATTGTAAAAAGTTTTTTAAAAATGATAAAGATAACACGTTAGACTATATACAAATATACAACAATAGCAGACCTTATTTAGCTTTTAGTAATGAGAGGGATTTATTTAAATATTATTTTGGACAACGTTTTAATGATAACGACATCGTATTTAATGATGCAAGATTATTAGATAAACCATTATTAACGCAATCCAATGCTACGAAAAATATTCTAGTATTTCATAGTAGTCATCTAAATGGAGAAAAAATCAAAGGTTCTTATAGATTTGCACTAGAACACTCTGACAAAGTTGAAAAGTATATTATATTAACACATAAGCAAACCTATGATATCCAAAAAGAAACAGCGATTGATCAGCATCGTTTTGCAATTATACCCCATTCCATGGAGCCCTATCCGCGCGATAATGATATTGAGCAATTAAATAGATTTATCTATTTAGGACGGTTAGGTAAAGCTAAACAAATAGATCATTTAATTAAGGCATATAAACAGTTTTTAGACAATGGATATGATATGAAATTAGCAATATTTGGAAAAGATGAAGACGGTCAGAAAGAAGCATTGTTAGACTTAATCGAGCAATTTGGTATTCAAGATAAAGTAGAGGTTAATGAATATACAAATACGCCTTTAAAAGAGTTCCAAAAATCAAAAGCTGCATTGTTAACAAGCAAATTTGAAGGGTTTGGGTTAACTGTAATGGAGAGTATTGAAGTTGGCTGTCCAGTAATTTCTTATGATGTGAGGTATGGGCCGTCAGAAATTATTAAACATGGGGAAAATGGTTATCTAGTTGAACCGGACGATATTACCGCCTTTACAGAATATATGGTGAAAACTGTAGAAGAGCCATTTGACCACGTTGAGACCAGATCAGAACTAAGTCATAAAAAAGCTGTAGAAAACTATAATAAACTATTTCAAGATATAGAGTATACTAAATAAATATTATAGACATTTTTTATAAAGTCTACTTATTAACAATTTGAATATATAACGTAAAAGCAGTTGCCATTCTCAAACTCAGGATGGTAACTGTTTTTTAGCATACAAGAGATTGGTATATTTTATGTCATTTTTGTGCTATTGCTACAAAGTTCTTTTGTCTTCATAAATCATATGTTATTAAAAAAGAAATAACGTTTTAACCATTATAGTTTTGCTATTATTAATAATAAAAGATAAAAATACTAGCAAAAACTTTGTCTCTTATGTACCGCGTGTTATATTAATGGTGAATGCAATTAATTGCTTAACTATTATATTGTGTATTATATTAGTTTTAAATTTATTTTCTGAAGGAGTAACAATGAATAAGTTTAAATTATTGGTTATCATGTTGTGTTTAATTTTAGTTGGATGCTCGAACCAAGAGAGTGAACCCCGTCATACAGATAGCAAAAAACATGAAAAACAGCAAAGTCAAAAAAAAGAAAATGAACATAATAAAACAGTTAAGAACGGTGTTACTTATATCGACGAGATTTTAATTGTAAATAAAGATATTTCCTTACCAGAACATTTTAACCCGGGTGAGAACGAAGTGGCCCGTGAAGCATTACATAAATTATTAAACGCCGGTAATAAGAAAGGATATCATTTATCAAGTGCAAGTGGTTTTAGAAGTTATCAAACTCAAGAACAATTATTTAATCGTTATGTTCAAAGAGATGGAGAAGAAGCTGCCAATAAATATAGTGCTAAACCAGGTCATTCAGAACATCAAACTGGTTTGACATATGATGTTGTTTCTGAGAACACAGATACCAACTTCAAAGAATCATTTGGTAAAACAGAAGAAGGACAATGGATAAAACGTAATGCGCATAAATACGGGTTTATTGTAAGATATCCTAAGGACAAAACGCATATAACTGGTTATCAATATGAGCCTTGGCATATAAGATATGTAGGAAAAGATACAGCTAAAACGCTATATAATCATCGCGAAACATTAGAGGAATATTTAGATTTATACCCAAAATAATATGGTTCACATTTAAGGTATTTTGGCTACTTATTATAAATCATTGAGAGAGGGATGAACATAAGTGTTAAACAAAATAAGCGTGGTGATTCTAAGTTGTATACTTTCTTTAACTATGATGATACCAACATCTTCAGCAATAGCTCAATCAGCAACGCCCGAAGATACATATGGTGACCAATATAAACCAGAAAGCGTTAGTGTGATAACTCAAACTGGTCAAATTCTCTATCAATCTAATGATGACAAAGTAACAGACCCAGCTTCTCTAACTAAAATGATGACCATGTATTTGACCTTTGATGCTATAGAAAATGGGGATATAAAAGCATCAGACAAAATACAGATAACGCCAGATTATGAAAAGATGTCTGAGTTACCTAATTTAGCAAGCGTCCCTTTAGAGGCAGAACAGGCTTATACTATTGATCAATTTTTAAGACAGATCACTTTAGAATCAAGTAATGCAGCGACACTGATTTTAGGTGAAAAAATAGTTGGTTCAACGTCGAGATTTACAAATCAAATGAATGATAAAGCTAAAAAGATTGGTATGGAACATACGCATTTTGTAAATCCTACAGGTGCAGATAATCAACTATTACATCAATATGCGCCTGAAAAATATAAAAAAGAGCGTAAGACTCAGACAACTTCACAAGATATGACAATTTTAATGCAACACTTATTAAAAGATCATCCTGAGGTTTTAACGTATAGTTCTAAGACGAAAGATAATCAATTTGATACAGAATTGAAAACTAAAAATCTTTCTTTAAAAGGAGAACGGTTTGACTTAAAAGGGGCGGATGGTTTAAAAACGGGGACCAGTGATGAAGGCTACAGTCTAGCGTTAACGAGTAAACGTGATGGTTTGCGTCTTAATGAAGCTATTTTAAATGTTAAGCCTTTCCCAAGCAATAAAGCAAAAAACGAACGTCATAAAATAGCTAATAAACATATCAATAAACAATTTGATAAATATGAATATAGAAAAGTATTAAGCGAAGGCGAACATGAAATTAACGATAAAACATATCATGTCAAAAATGATTTGTACGACGTTGTCCCTAAAAAGATGAAGAACGTGAAATTGAATGTGGATAAAAAAGGCAAAGCATACGTGTCTTATAAACGGCAATTTATTAAGGGTACACACGCGCCAAAGGTAGATGTTTCATTGAAGAAAGAGGAAAACAAATTCACGGCTTTTTTCAAAAATTTATTTAGATAAAACATGAATTAAACATTACAAAGTAAACTTCAAAATAATGTATGTTAGAAACATTGTAGTTTTAAAAAAATATACTAACCGCCCATACCGTTATAAAACGTAAGGTTCCTTATGAAAACGTCTAGTTAATTAAAGCGTATATCACAGATGATAATTAAATGATGATTCAAGTAAGCACTTATTTTTATAAAACTGTGCCGTCCATTTAAATAAAACGTTGATACGCCATCTTAACGATGGTATGTGTCAGCATTTTATTATATCCTAAGTCGTTAAAGCATTTATAGTACGAGGAAACTGAGAGAGGGACAAAAAATATATTGCCTGGGAAATCAATTGCTTAAATGTCTCTTAAGGCTTATGGTAGAAAAGCATAGGAGGTTTGATTAATGAGTAAAAAATTCATTAATGTATCAATTTATAAACATGATAAGGCGTCAGAAATTTTAGTAGAAAATGGTAAGTTCAAGGCTTTTGGCAATAATCTTGGTAAAGCCGATGAAATTATTGATTTAGAAGGGGCATTAGTCTTGCCGCCGTATGTTGATGCTCACCTTCATTTAGATTACTACTTTACAGGACAAGATCCGCAAATCAAAAACACCTCTGGCACATTGTTTGAGGCTATTGATTTATGGAATGATTATAAGAAAGGCACGACAAAAGAAGAAATGAAATCGCGTATGCGCCAAGCAGTGAATGATGTTGCAGGTTATGGAACACAGTACATTCGTGCACAAACAGATTGTACGGATCCAAACTTAACTGGTATTAAAGCAGCGCTTGAAGTAAGAGATGAATTAAAAGATAATATTACAATTCAAGTCGTAGCGTTTCCACAAAATGGTATGTACTCTTTTAAAGAAGAAGGTAAAACGGGGCGTGACTTAGTTGAAGAAGCTTTACGGTTAGGTGCAGATTGTGTTGGAGGTATCCCACATAATGAATGGAGCCCAGAAGAAGGGGTCGAATCCATTAAAGAAATCGTTAGGCTTGCTATTAAATATGATAAATTAATTGACGTCCATTGTGACGAAACGGATGATACACAAGCGCGTTTCTTAGAAAAGTTAAATGCAGAAGCGATGAAACAAGGTTACGGTCAATCAACCACAGCTTCACATACTTGTTCGTTTGGTTCAGCCGATGATGCTTATGCATTTCGTATGATGGGGTTATTCCGTCAATCTGGGTTGAATTTTGTTTCTTGTCCAACTGAAAATTTATATTTACAAGGTAGACAAGATACTTATCCAAAAAGAAGAGGATTAACGCGTGTTAAAGAATTTGTAGATAATGGGATTAATGTCGCTTTTGGGCAAGATTCAATTGTTGATTTATGGTACCCAGCTGGCTCTGGTAATTTAATGAATATCTTAGATAACGGCTTACATGCGACACAATTAATGCGCGAAGAAGATTTTCCACGTAATTTTGACTTAATTACTTATAACGGAGCAAAATTAATGGGATTGGGTGATATTTATGGATTATCTGAAGGGAAACCAGCGAACTTTATTGTACTGGATGCCCCAAATGTATTTGAAGCACAACGTCGACGTGTGGATTGTATTGCATCTATTCGAAATGGATCATATTTATTTAAAAAAGAAACACCCAAATTTACAACCGAATTAGATATTGATCGCAAAACAAAATAATATACGTACTTTTAATTTTTAGATAATGCCAACGCTTAAGTCGTTGGTATTTTTTATAAAAAAACGAGCACTAGAACAGTGCCCGCTCATAAATGGAATGTATTATAATGATGTGCCATTAGTTGAAATTACATTTTTATACCATTCAAATGAATCCTTTTTCATTCGTTTCATACTGCCATTACCATAGTTGTCTTGATCAACATAAATGTAGCCATAACGTTTTGTCATTTCGCTTGTAGACATAGAAATTAAATCGATTGGCGCCCAAGATAAATAACCAATTAAATCTACACCATCTTGAACAGCTTTTTTAGCTTCACTCATATGTTTGCTTAAGTAATCTATACGATAGTCATCATGTATTGCGCCATCAACCACTTCATCGACTGCGCCTAAACCATTTTCTACAATGAATAATGGCACGCGATAACGATCCCATAGCTCATTTAACACAATTCTTAAACCAATCGGATCAATTTGCCAACCCCAATCAGACGCTTCTAGATAAGGATTTTTTAAGCTGTTCATTAAATTACCTTGCGTAGTTTGTCCTTCAGGAGAAACAGAAGATAACATAGACATATAATAACTAAATGATAAGTAGTCAACTGTATGCTGTCTAATGATATCTAAATCATTATTTTGAATATCCAATTCAATTCCGTTATCTGCTAAAAATTGTTTGTAATAGTTAGGGTACTCACCTCTAACTTGTACATCAGTATACATTAAATTCATTTGATCTTCTTGCTGCGCTTTTAAAACATCTTGTGGGTTACAAGTATATGGATAATGTTTCATACGGGCTATCATGCAACCCATTTTGGCATTCGGGATTATTTCTTTTAGTTTTTTAGTAGCTAGTGCAGACGCTACAAATTGATGATGCAGCGCTTGGTATGAAGCTGCTAAAGGATAATCTAATTTATCTGAAATAATACCACCACCTGTGAAAGGCGAAATATTAATAACATTGATTTCGTTAAATGTTATCCAGTATTTTACGTCATGTTTATAACGATTAAAAACAGTTTCAGCGTAATTAACAAAATGATTAATGACATTACGATTTATCCAACCATTGTACTTTTCTGTTAAACCAAAAGGTGTTTCATAATGACTTAGCGTTACAACAGGCTCGATATTGTATGATTTTAGTGTTTTGAATACATCATCATAAAAAGCGAGACCGGCTTCATTAGGTTCTTTTTCGTAGCCTTTTGGAAAAATACGTGCCCAATTGATGGACATCCTAAATGCTTTGAATCCCATTTCAGCAAATAGTTTAATATCTTCTTTATAGTTATGATAAAAATCTATACCATCACGTTTAGGGAAGCGACCTTGATACTGTCCGGAAGTAACTTTTTCAATGAAATCGGATGTTACTTCCATATTATTATCTCCGCGACGCTGGTCTTTAGGAATATATTCTGTGAAGTCCGCACTAGATAAGCCCTTACCGTCTAAATTATACGCACCTTCGATTTGATTAGCAGCTGTAGCGCCGCCCCATAAAAATCCTTTTTTAAATCCTTTGATTTTTCCCATATTTAATACTCCTTTATATTTAAATTAGTATGATAAGTTGTCTCCATTACTTTGAATAACACGTTGATACCAATAAAATGAATCTTTACGTAATCTATTTAAAGAGCCATGCCCTTTATTATCTCGATCAACATAAATATAGCCATAGCGTTTTTTCATTTCACCGCTACCTGCTGAAACTAAATCTATACAACCCCACGAAGTATATCCAAGCAATGGTACGCCATCTTTCACCGCTTCAATCATTTGGTTTAAGTGTTCGCTTAAATATTTAATTCTATAAGTATCATGAATGCTGCCATCCTCTTCGACTTTATCGATTTCACCTAGGCCATTTTCCACGATAAATAATGGTTTTTGATAGCGATCGTATATCTGATTCATTGTTACTCTTAACCCCACTGGGTCGATTTGCCAGCCCCAATTTGACGCTTCCAAATGAGGATTTTTAAGTGAAGCAAAGGCGTTCCCAGCTTCTTTGTTTTGGTTAATTTCTTTATTTCCACTTTCGAGTCGGCTTGAATAATAAGAAAATGAAATATAATCTACTGTGTATGTTTTTAAAATTTCGTCGTCACCAGTCTGTTTTTCAATAAATACACCCAAATCTTCAAACATACGTTTACTATAACTAGGATATTCACCGCGAGATTGAACATCTATAAATATATATTGTTCTCTATTTTTTGATAGTGCAGCCATGACGTCATCTGGATGTGACGTATTGGGATACACGTCACCAGCTGCTAACATACAGCCAATTTGGTTTGTTTCATCAATTTCTTTAGCAATTTTTGTAGCAAGACTTGAGGCAATAAGTTGGTGATGGGCAGCTTGGTACATGATTTGGTTTTTATTGTCATTTTCCTGGATAATTAAACCGCCACCAATATAAGGAATATGCAAAATCATATTGATTTCATTATGTGTAATCCAGTACTTAACTCTATGACTATATCTATTGAATAGGACAGTAGCGTAATTTAAAAAGAAATCTACAGTTTTACGGTTATACCATCCACCATAAATTTCAGCTAAATAATAGGGCGTATCAAAATGATTAATAGTAACAATCGGTTCAATACCATATTTTTCTAAAGTGTCAAATACCTTATCATAGAATGCTAGACCTTTTTCATTCGGTTCAGTTTCATCACCGTGTGGGAAAATCCTAGGCCAAGAAATTGAAAAGCGTAATGCTTTAAATCCCATTTCAGCAAATAATTTGATATCTTCTTCATAACGATGGTAAAAATCAATAGATTGGTGACTAGGGTAAAAATCAAAACTGTTATTTAACCCTTTAGCTGGATTAAATAGTGGTGCTTTTCGTGCTTCTCCTGCAGGAAGTAAATCTACAAGACTTAGTCCTTTACCAGCTTTATCATATCCACCTTCAACTTGATTGGCAGCGATAGCGCCGCCCCATAAAAAATCTTTACCTAATACTGACATATCATTGACCTCCTTGAATTTTTGAAATTAATAAATAACAGAGATGAGCGAGTCTTTTTCTTTAATTGTGTTTTGTGCTTGTATAACGACGTCTTTTGTTTCGTTTGTGTTGGTTATTACAACCATGACGATGTCATCGTATGAATGGTTGCGTATTGTTTCTGAGTCAAATTGTATAAGCGGTTGATCGACTTGAACGATATCGCCTTGATTTACTAATGGTTCAAAGCCTAAACCATCTAATTTCACTGTATCAATACCTATATGAATGAGTAATTCTGTCCCATTTTTTGATTTCAGACCGATTGCATGCCCAGTAGGGAATAGACTTTCTACAGTTGCATCAAACGGAGCCACAATGATGTCCGAGGAAGGTTTAATAGCGACGCCTTTACCCATTGCAAGAGATGAGAATACTGGATCATCAACAAGTTCAAGCTTTTTCATCTCACCGGGCACAGGTGCAACAATAAAGTCATCCTTGGGTTCTGGCATATTTTCATTTATGGCATTGACTGTATCATTACTATTTTGATCATTATTAGGTTGTTCTGATTCTGGTGCGGTAGCTTGTACTTTAGTTTCTTTTTTATCAGAATGGACAATATAACCAACGATACCACCGACAACCACGGCTAATAGTGAAGCAACTACAATAGCCCAGAACGTAGAATCTAAGCCATTATCGCCAATGAATGTGGTATAACCAAAAATGCCAAGTCCGCCCATAAAGTATAATTTTGTACCTGCGAAACCAACAAATCCACTAAATAAGCCACTAATAATACAACTATAAATAAAGAGTTTTTTTCTAGGTAATGTAACACCGTAAATTGCAGGTTCAGTCACACCAAACAAGCCAGAAATAGCAGCTGGTAAAGAAATTGATTTCAGTTTAGTATTTCTTGTTTTTAAGAAAATACCAATAACAATACCAGTTTGAGCAAAAGATGCTGCAAAAATAAGTGGGAATATAATATCATACCCAATGGTAGAAACATTGTTAATCATAATTGCAGCAAGCCCCCAATGGATTCCAAATATAACAAATACTTGCCAAAAAGCACCTAGCAATAAACCAGCTAATATAGGGCTTAATTCATAGATACTTATTGCTCCTGAACCAATCCAATTAGCGATCCAAGAAGATATAGGTCCAATCACTATAAAAGTCAGTGGAACAATAATGAGTAAAGTGAAAAATGGAACAAAGAATGTTTTAACAACATCTGGAATAATACGTTTCAATTTACGTTCAAGGATACTTGCAAAATAAATCGCAACAATAATAGGAATAACACTTGATGTATAGGTCATAGATATAACTGGTATACCTAGAAATGATAAATTTGACTCTACTTCAAAAATGGTACCAGCAAAAAGTATATGCGCTCCTTTAGCTCCTAGTTCCATTGCAGATACTAATGAAGGGTATACAATGGCTGCACCTATGGCCATACCAATAAAATGATTTGAGCCAAATTTTTTAGCAGCAGTAAAACCTAAAAATACAGGGAAGAAATAAAATAATGCATCTCCCAATGCAAATAATATTTGATAGGTACCAGATGATTCAGTTAACCAACCAAGTGCTAAGAATAGTGCAGCGAAACCTTTAATCATCCCAGCAGCTGCAAGAATGCCCAAAATAGGTTGGAAGATACCAGATATTAAATCAATAAATCGATTTAACATATTACCTGAATTAGCCTCTTGTGTGTGATTTTCATTATCTGAGCCTAAACGTGTTATTTTAGTAATTGCATCGTATACATCAGGGACATGGTTACCAATCACCACTTGGTACTGTCCGCCTGATTTCATTACTGTGACGATTTCATCATGCTGTTTTAAATATTCTGTATCAGCTTTATCTTCATCATTCAATTTAAAACGTAAACGTGTAATACAGTGGGTAAGAGAATTAATATTTTCTTCTCCTCCCACTTTTTCTACGATATCTTTTGCTAAATCTTCGTATTTCATTGATAAATTCACCTCAATTTTCGTTTTGTTTAAAGGATAAATAAGTTTAATACGTCGATTGTGGCCAATCAATTAACGTAATTTATTTAAAAACAAATAGCTAGGCTAGCTTTAGCTAAATAAAAACAAAAAAACCCAGAATAATACACATACGGACCTCTAGTTAGGTTCGTAATGCATTACTCTGGGTTTTGCCTACTTAAAGTTACAACCCCAAACGTTGATAGCAACGTCAAAAGTAACAAAATATAAGTTTGAATACAGTATAGCCTCTATAAAAAAATATGTCAACGCTTACATCGATTACTTTAGCAATCTCGCAATATGTAATATTAAATAAACGCGTTCGTCGTTAGATAATTGGTGATGATAATGTTTGAGTAAAAAGTCTGCAATTTTATCTACACAAGCATCTGATTTAGCGTGCTTTTGCTTTAAAGCTTCTAGTAGACTTTCATCTGTAACTTCGTTTAAAGATTGATGACTAATTAGCCTTTGGCTAAAAAATTTAAGATGTGTCATAAACCTAGAGTAATTTAGCTCATCTTCGTTGATAGCAAGATTGAAATGATAACGAACGATATCAAGCATACTTTTAGTGATTTTAGTGATTTCATAAATATTGGCAATATTTTCATCTAAACTGGCATTCACAATATGCATAGCAATAAATCCAATTTCATCTTTTGGTAACGTAACGTTGAAATAATGATTAATCTCGTGTAATCCATTTTGAGCTACTTCATATTCTTTTGGATATAGTGAACGTATTTCATAAAGTAATGGGTTTTTAATATCAAAACCATCACGCGTACGTTCAATTGCATAATTAATATGATCAGTTAGTGCAATATAAATCGTTTCTGAAACGGGTGACTCATAAAGTTGGTTTGCCGATTTTATAATTTTTTCAGTAATTAAAAGCACATCTTGATTGATTTCATTTAATAAAGTTAACATGCGTTCTTGATCTTCACTCGTTAACCGAAAAACTTTTTCAATTTTTGAACGTTCTAGTTGTTGTCCATTTTTCTTGCCGAACGCTAATCCGTTTCCCATAACGATACGTTCTTCCCCATTAATCTTGGACAATACAACGTTATTGTTTAAGATTTTAGTGATTTTCATAAAAACATTCCCTTAGTTATGTGATTTTGAAATGATAATACATTAAATATAGCCGAGAATATGATCAGTAGTCAAAATATTTTGAGCATGAAAATTGAGCTATAAATAGTCACTTAGCCGTGAATATCGTGTAGACAATTGCTGATTGCAATGAAAATGCGTTTATTAAAAGTACGAATTTTAAAAACCATTTTACTTAAAACACGTTTTTTAATTTTAAAGATGCTTATCATGAAGCTAGTGCTTGTATTCTTTTTACTAGTCATATTAATAAGATGGTCGATGCAACCATTTTAAAAAAGTGTTTTTTGCTTCGTTTCAAGTTTGAAAGTGTACATAGATAAATAATAAGTCCTTAAACAGCACTTATTAAAATAATTTATATGTTATGATGTTGAATCAAAATGCTATTACTATTTTCAAGTTAATTATAATAATGAAATTAACTGGAGCATTGGCTTTCAACAATAATCTAACTTATCATTCGCGAACGTTATATTGTTCTTTCGCCATTAGTCTTAATGGGCCATTAAAAATAATTTTGACTAGACTGTCTATTAACGTGTAAGGGTCGATTCTACGATTATCTTTGACCCAATATTTAATAAAAGATATCGTCGCACCTGAGACATAACTATGAAAATAGTCTAGCGGAATACCGTCTATCGTATCTTTAGTTGCGATATGTTTTTTCATATTTTGATAAATCACTTGGCTTAATTTTGTTTCTAATTGACTACGTCTTTCTAATGAAAAGATGGTTTTATAAAACTCGAAATTGGCATCGATGTGAAGTACAACTTTTTTTAATTTTTCTTCGGTAAAGATACGTGCAAATGCTTTAGCATCCATACCAACATAGAATTTATCCTTTGTATTTAGTGTATTTGATAAATATTCAATATATTCATTTTCCATCTTATTTAAAAGCATATATTTATCTTCATAATGAAGATAAAAAGTCCCGCGGTTAATATCAGCATTTTGAGTAATATCACTAATCGTTATTTTATCTAAATCTTTTTCATTTAATAATTGAATCAACGCTTGTTTAATCGCATTTTGTGTTTTCCGGACACGTCTATCTTCTGGCATAAATTGAAACTCCTTTATATTTAATAGACATTTATAGATAAAGTGTTCATTAATGAACGACTTGCGTATCATTGCTTATTGTATACGGCTTATTTCCTATTATAATAGACAAAGTGATAAATATTCAACACTGTGTTTGTTAAATAGGAGGGACGATAGATGAATATTTTTAAAAGTAAATTACTATGGCTTGCACCTATTGTAGCTATTCTAATATTTGTTATTTTTTCAATTGCTTTTTACCCAGCATTTAATCCAAAACCTAAAGATATTCCGATGGCAATAGTCAACCAAGACAAAGGTACTGACATACAAGGAAAAAATATTAATATAGGTAAGCATTTAGAAGATAAATTAATGGACAGCAATTCAGGTGCGGTTAAATGGGTTCAAGTTGATAGTGAAGCAGATATCAAAAAAGGCATGAAAGATCAAAAATATTATGGTGCAGCAATTATTGAAAAAGATTTTTCAAAACATGCACTAAGTAAAACACAAAATGTAGTTATGTACGCTAAAAAACAAGAAATGAAAGATAAAGTTCAATCTGGAGAGGTACCAGCAGAGCAAGCGAAAAAAATGCAGGAAAAAATGACAGAATCTGGAAGCGACCAGAAAATAACAACTCAAAAAGCGAGTTTTAAAACAATGGTCAATGATGGCGGAGGGACACAAATATCGCAAATGGCTTCTCAAATATTGGAAGGCATGGGTGATAACGTAAACCAACAAATTACAAAACAAAGCTTGTCTATACTACAAAAACAAGATGTTGATGTAAAAGCATCAGACGTTCAAAGTTTAACGCATCCAGTTAACGTAAGTAGTGAAAAAATAAATAAAATAAGTAGTCATCAAGCAGGTGGCAATGGTCCATTCTTAATGTTTATGCCAGTATGGATGGGTTCTATTCTCATTTCAGTATTGCTCTTTTTTGCATTTAGAACGAGTAATAATATTGCAATACATCACCGCATAATTGCTTCATTAGGACAAATTGCTATGACGATCGTTACGGCATTTGTAGGTGCGTTTGCATATATTTACTTTATGGAAGTTGTACTGGGCTTTGATTTTAACAACACAAATACGACAGCTACATTTGTTGCTCTAGCAATTATGGGGTTTGTAGGGCTTATATTAGGTACGATGACTTGGCTCGGTTTAAAATCTATACCAATCTTTTTCCTTTTAATGTTTTTCAGTATGCAATTAGTGACATTACCAAAACAAATGTTACCTGATTTCTATCAAAAATATATTGTTGGATGGAACCCATTTGCGCATTATGCCAATTCATTAAGAGAGATTTTATATTTACATGAAGGTATCCAATTAGATACAACGATGTGGATGTTTATTGGGTTTATGATTTTTGGCGCTGCTTCTACAGTGATAGCTGCAGCAATTAGAAAGCATAGTACCAAACGTACAGAGGTGCCATCATAAAATTTAATATTTTGCTTAATCTATAATGCATAAAAACGTTAAAACGCTTTTTGATTAATCGTTTTAGCGTTTTTTTATGTATAGATATATATGTTTAAAAAATGAATAATAAAGATTGGTAAATGATTTAATGGGAATAATATAAGTAATAGTAAGTAGTTTCATTTTAATTATGATATAAATGACTATCTAAATAGCCTTTATAATTACTCAATATGTGATAAAGGCAATGAAATTTTAAGCTTAATGCGTGCTGATATGATAATAAAACAAATTTTATTACTAATAAATGAATTTTGTATTAAATTTATGGTATGCCACGCTTTACAAATAATAAAAAGGAGGACATTATCATGGCTGTAATAAAAACAAATTGGAACGGTGACATTAAAGGGTTTGGAAAAGTAGAAACGGAGCATTTAGATGCAAAGATTGCAGTAGCAAATAAATCAGGTGGCACTGGAGAAGGCGCGACACCAAAAGAATTGTTAGCAAGTTCAGCAGCATCATGTTATATCATTACATTAATGTATGCGATTGAAGCAAGAACGATTTCAGTAGTAGATGTACAAATGGACACTGAAATTAAAGAATTAGAAAACAAAGCATTCGAATTTATACATTATCCTAAAATCACTTTACCTGAAAACGCAGACAAAAAAGATTTTGAAGAAGTAAATCGACTTTTTGAGATAGCTGACAGAGGATGTACGATTGGTAAGTTATTAAAAAAAGCAGATGTATCTATTCGTATTCAAGGGGAAGTTAATAGCTAAACGCATATTGAGGATCTAAAAACGCCAAATACGTTTGAACTATATTATAAATAAGAAGTGGGACAACGAAATCATTTTATAAAAATATGATTTTTGTCCCGCTTTTTATTTTGATGATGAGCTAACTATATTTCTAATTTCCTGGGAAATTTGATTTGCTGAGGACAATGCGCCTTCAATATGGCCACCATGGACAGCGTCGTACTCTGTGCCAGCAAAAAGCATATTGCTGAAATATTTTGGCGGCGGACCATAACTCGGAAAACTTTCGATATTAAGTTTATCGCCTTCAGTTACAGTATGACCATCTTGAGACCAATCTTTATATAAAATCTGTTCATATGCTTGTGCTTGACTACCAAAAAGTTTGGTTAATTGTTGAATGACTTCCTCTTTAATCGATACTTCAGATTTTGAATTTCTTTCAGCAGGAGGAAGACTGAAGAAACCAAATAATGCAGCTTTGCCAGAAGATGTAGTAGCATCATAAATTTCTCTTAATGGGCCTGCCCAACTGACGACATTACCAGAAAGATTTTCATCTCTCCAAAAAGGATATTGATACGTCACCACTATTTTAGCTTGCGCACCCATCCAAGTCGGTTTATTAAGTAAGTCCATTTGTAATGGCTCTGGGAGAGGCGGTCTAAAATCAATTGAATTAAGGGCTAATCTAGGTGGCACAGTTAAGACAACGATATCAGCATGAAATGTTTCATGTGTCTGGCTATATTGGTTTAAAGTAACAACAGAATAAGATGATTGATTTTCTTGGTAAATTGACTCAACTTTATGATTTAAAATAATATGATCGTCAGAAATATGGTTGTTTAATGCTGTTACTAACGCATTAACACCGCCTACAATTCGCTTGCTTCTATTATTTACATTAGAAGCAGCAATACGTTTGGGTAGTTGATTTTGAGATAATTCTAGTAAACTGTCGCCTTTATTATATTGCTCGATTGTAGAAAGGTTGTATGTATTTAATAGGGATTCGATATGCTTTTCGGTGTCTGGCCAATACCACGTGGGGCCTAAATCAAAATAGTCTTCGGTATTGTCGTGTTTAGTTAGCACTCTTCCGCCCAATCTTTCTCGTGATTCTACAATTTTGAAAGAGATATTGTTTTCTGAAAGTAAAGTGCCGATACGCAGCCCAGCGACACCGCCTCCGATAATTAATACCTGCAATGGCATACTTAAAACACCTTTCTTTTTAAATTTTGAAAATTGAGATAATTATAACATAATCGTTATAATTTTATAAATAACTCGCTTTTCCAAAACATATAGGGCAATTAAAATAAAGCACATCGTTTGCTTATATAACTAAGCATATGGAATAGATAAAAAAGATTAAAGTCAGTATAAAAATTCATCCATGTTGAAATGTCGGTGATTTGCTATGCTTGTAATTAAATACGTTAAGTTTTCCAAGCGCATTGATTAGCAAACTGATTTCGATATTCAGAAGCGCTAATTTTAAAATGTTTCGTGAAACTTTTAGAAAAAAGGAGTGGATCTTTATAACCAACTTGACGCGCTATTTCATTTATTAAAATATTGCTATGAATTAATAATTGGGAAGCATGATACATTCGAATATAAGTTAAATATGCCTTAGGAGAACAATTTAAGTTTTTCTTAAACAGTCTAAATAAGTGGCTACGTGTTACATTGACATAATCCGCTACATCCACAATCATAATATTATTTTGATAATTTGCATTGATATAGGTAACCGCGTTTTGAATATCTTCATTAATAATATCGACATTTACTGAAAATATTTTAGGAAATTGTTTTTGTAATTTGTAAGCTAAATCATATAAGTATTGCATAATTAAAATATCATTGGAATTATTTGTATCAATTGATTTTGAAAGGTTGCATATTTTTTGGATAGTATGACTTATTTCGGACGTCTCTTGATTCATAATGACATGTTTATCTACAATATGGCACCTTTGTAAATAATCTAAAATTTGTTTACCACTTAAGCCAATCCAATAGTATGTCCAAGGGTTAGAAAACGACGGTCTATATTCTACATCCATCCCTTTTTCTAATAAAAACATATCGCCTTCTTTTAATGCATGTTTTTTACCATTGTATATAAACACACCCTCGCCATGGGTTACGATATGTAAAACAAATTCTTTGATTACTGAATATTTATAACCAACATTTGGCACGCCAATTTCAATGCCGCATTCTACTAAATCTGCATCAATATGCTTTTTTTGAAATTTTTTCCATAACACTTGCATAGAATACCTCGTAAATTATAGTTATATAGTTTATATAATCACATTTTAAGTATAAATGAAACATTTTGCCATATTTTATCATCATAATGCTATTCATAACTTTTATAAATGATTGATAAAATAAAGTTAACACATTATGAAAGCGTTTTATATTCTATAAATTTCAGGGGTGAAAAAAATGAATAGACACTTAACAGGCATGCAAAAATTTTCTTTTGGGTTCGGTGCCATAGGTAAGGACGCCATCTTCAACATTGTTGGTGTATTTTTAATGTTTTATATCACAGACATTGTCGGTTTAAGCCCAGCGTTTGTGGGTGTAATGCTTTTTGTTGCACGAATATGGGATGCGATTAATGACCCAATTATGGGGGTGATTGTCGATAATACACGGAATAATTTTGGTAAATTTAAAACTTGGTTAGTAATCGGAACGATAGTGAATGCTATTGTTACAATTTTATTATTCACAAACTTTGATTTACCACAAACTGCGATGTATGTGTATATATCAATTATATATATTGCATGGGGCATGACTTATACGATGATGGATATACCGTATTGGTCTTGGTTGCCTAATTTAACGCATAATCCTAGAGAACGTGAGGAAATATCCGTAATACCAAGATTTTTCGCAAGTTTAGCTGCATTTACTGTAGGGACATTTGGTTTATTTTTTATACATAAACTCGGTGATATATTTGGTAAAGGTAGTGATTCAATAGGTATTTTTGTATTTGCGGTTATTTGTAGTGCTGTTTTTATATTCACAATCGGTGTCACAGTATGGAAAGTACCCGAAGATAAAGAAATGGAACAACAAACAGGTATTAAGGTGAATTTTAAAGATATTGGTAGAATTTTATTTAAAAATAAAGAATTATTAGCAATTATGGGTGTTTTACTAACATTTAACCTTTGTTTGCAGACACTAAATG
Source organism: Staphylococcus sp. GDY8P131P (assembly GCF_017891975.1). Lineage (NCBI taxonomy): Bacteria > Bacillati > Bacillota > Bacilli > Caryophanales > Staphylococcaceae > Staphylococcus > Staphylococcus sp. GDY8P131P. The sequence continues at coordinate 23,406 of NZ_JAESKF010000014.1, read as the reverse complement.
GTTCTATTATCTATTACTTTAAATATGTAGTAAATGCAGAGCATTTATTTGCTATTTTCAATGCAATGATTCTTTGTGAAATGCTCGGTTTATTAATGTTACCACGCTATATCAAATGGGTAGGGAGAACCAAAGCTTTTAATACTTCAATTACACTCATCATTGTAGGTTTATTATTTATTTTAATTTCAGGTTTTGTCGCACCACAAAACGTAATAACTGTAATTGTAGGCGCAGGCTTACTACGCATTGGGTCAGGATTTATGATTGGTATTACAACGGTGTCATTAGCAGATGTTATCGATTACGGTGAAGTTAAATTTGGACAGCGTAATGAAAGTGTAATTACGTCAGCGAATACATTTTTAACAAAAACTTCACAAGCTGTAGCTGCGCTTATTGTAGGCCTTGGATTATCCATTTTAGGCTATACACCAAATGAAGCGCAAACAGCGCTGACAATTAATGGGCTACGTATTTTAATTATCGTATTGCCTATCATTTTCGTAATTTTAGCTGCATTTTTATATCATAAAGCTTTTCATTTAAAAGGTGATTTCTTAACGGATATAGAAAAGACACTGCAAAACAAGCGTCAGAGAGAACACAAAGAACGTATGAGTAAATAAAGGAGGAAATAATCAATGATAGAACAACAATTTCATGAAAATATAGATATTCAACATGTAAATACTTTGCCACGTCGTGCATTTTATATACCTTATCAACCAGGAGAGGCCGCTTATCGTCTAGAAACACGTTATCAAACTAATAATGTAACGTTATTAAATGGAGATTGGCGCTTTGAATATTTTAATACATTGGCAGACTGTTTGAATGCGACGAGGGAAGTGGATAAACATCATATTCCCGTGCCGTCAGTTTGGAATTTATATGGGTATGATCAAATACAATATTTAAATACACAATATCCGATACCATTTGAACCGCCGTATGTACCTAAAGAGAATCCATGCGGCCGTTATACACGCTCATTTGAAGTGACAACATATGATGAAAAAGGTGACTATCATTTAAATTTTGAAGGCGTAGATAGTGCGTTTTATGTATGGATCAATAATCAATTTGTTGGTTATAGCCAAATTTCTCACTCGATTTCTGAATTTGATATTTCCAATCTGATTCATGATGGTATCAACACGATTCAAGTACTTGTTTTAAAATATTCAGATGGCACGTATTTTGAAGACCAAGATATGTTTAGACATTCAGGTATCTTTAGAGATGTCTATATCTTAAAACGTGCAAAAGCACGTATTAACGATTTTAAAATTGAAACACGTGTCAATGAATTGCTAACTCAAGGCGCAATTGACGTTAAATTAGAAGATAAACAAGATTTGGAGAAAGTTAAGGCACACGTATATAATCCTAAAGGCGTGCTGATTCAAGAAGAAGATATTTCAAGCAACTATAGCTTTACAATTGAAACACCACAATTGTGGTCAACTGAAAATCCAACACTATATACTGTGACACTTTCTACGGAAACAGAAGTTATTACACAAAAAGTTGGTATCAGAGAAATACAAATCAAAAACAACCAATTTTATATCAATGGCCAATCTATTAAATTTAGAGGTACTAATTATCATGATAGTGATCCTCAAACAGGTTATGTGATGAGTGAATCACAATTTATGAAGGATTTAGCATTGATGAAACAAGGCAATTTTAATTCGATTCGTACAGCACATTACCCTAAATCGCCATTATTCTATGAATTAACAGACCAATATGGATTTTATGTGATGAGCGAAGCAGATTTAGAAACCCATGGTGTTGTTAGGCTTTATGGTGATGAAAATACAGATAACTTTAACATTATTACGGATGACCCGCAGTATGAAATACCAATAATTGAACGCATTGAAGCATCGATTACGCCGTTAAAGAATTATAGTTCGATTGTATCTTGGTCTATGGGCAATGAATCAGGCTTTGGTGTGAATATGGTCAAAGCTATGGCACACGCAAAAACATTAGATGCGACACGCCCATTACATTATGAGGGCACTTTCCATAGAGACAAGTCAAAATCATATGATTTATCAAATGTTGAGATGATTAGTAGAATGTATCCTTCACCAGAAGAAATAGAAACAACATATCTGACAGACCCCAGTTTAGATAAACCATTTATTCTTTGCGAATACGCACACGCAATGGGGAATTCCCCTGGTGACTTGCACGCTTATCAAACACTTGTAGAACAATATGATAGTTTTATTGGCGGGTTTGTATGGGAATGGTGTGATCATGGCATCCAAGTTGGTCAACATCATGGTGATCCTATCTTTAGATATGGCGGAGACTTTGGAGAAAAACTGCATGACGGTAACTTCTGTGTTGATGGTATTGTTTTTCCTGATCGTATACCGCACGAAGGATATTATGAATTTAAACACGAACATAGGCCTGTCAAAGTAATACATGAAGCGGACGGTATTTTAAAATTACGTAATCAACTAGATTTCAGTAGTGTAGAGCACTATTTAACTATTGAAGGTACAGCGACTTATTTAAGTGGTGACAAAAAGCCGTTTGAAATTATGATGAATAACTTTGGACCACATAGTATAAAAGATGTTGATTTAAGTGACTATATTGAAATGAGTGAATTAAGTGATGTGTTATTACGTTATAAATTGAAAAATGAAGAACCGTTACGCCACAATCATTTTGAACTAGGTCATGACCAAATTGTCTACCAACGACAACCAGTTGGATATGATACTACTCGAGAAAGTGGTGAATTAAGTTATAAAGAAAATAATCAAAGTATTACCATTGCAACAAATGATAGCCAATATGTATTGAATAAAGCAGATGGTAGCTTAGCATCTGTTACCCATAAAAATGAGATTATTTTAACCCAACCTACAAAAAACAATGTTTGGCGTGCGCCTATAGATAATGATATTAATATTAGAAAAGATTGGGCGTATTTAGGGTATTATGACGCAATCACTCGCATACGTGATTATAAAATTGTAGAAACTGATGATGCGGTCAGTGTTATTTTTGAAATTGTAATAATTAATGATGTCGTCCCTCCTATACTACAGGGGGCAATGACATGGACAGTGTATAATGATGGACGTCTTAACGTGAATTACGATTTAGAAAAAGATACAAAAGGGCCATTTTTACCTAGGTTTGGTTTAGCTATGGTTTTGCCAAAAGCATTTGAATCAGTAACTTATTACGGCAGTGGACCATTTAGTGGTTACCCAGACAAAGGCGTAGCGAACTATTTAGATTATTTCGAAACAACTGTTACAGATAACGGTGGTAATCATATCAAACCACAAGAAACAGGCAGTCATAACGGTACAACTTATGCAAACATTTCAAGTGACCAACATCAAATTGTGGTATCCAGCGAACAACCATTCAGCTTCAATGTAACACATTACACATTAGAAGAACTAACGCATACAACGCATAAAGATGAACTAGTAGAAGGCGATACTTATCTATATATTGATTACGCGCAAAGTGGTATCGGCTCGAATAGTTGCGGACCAGAATTAAGCGAAGCTTACCGTTTAAACGACAAATATATCCACTTCCAATTTGAATTGAGATTTAAATAAATGAAGTAAGACTCCCCACAAAACACATTTGATTTTGTGGGGAGTTTGTATTTTTATAATCTCTACGTCTAATTGAAAAATTTAATTATGGTTTAGATATTTTAATAAAGTAAGTGGTAATACATAAATATAAAATAACTAAAATATTTTAGTTTGATTTAAATTCACATTCAACATATCTGTATCTATAATAAGGGGGTTAACCATGAGGAGAAATATTTTAAAGAAGTATTTTAAATTGAATCAAATGATTATCGTGAGTAGTTTGTTTATATTAAATGTTTTAGGTATTTTGATTTTTAACTCAAATAAAAGTAATGCATCTGAAACACACAACATTGAAAATCCAAACACCATAAATGCATACCATATTAATTATGAAGTTGCTAACCGAAATCCTGATAAATATGAATCTATGGAAGAGCTCCAAAAAGAAACAAATGAAGGTGTTGATTGGAAAATCAACACAGAAAAAAATGACAGCGATACAATTATTGCAGCTATGCATGGAGGCGCAATTGAACCAGGTACTACAGAGTTAGCAAAATATACTGCCCGACTTGGCAACTATGATTATTTTTCGTTTGAAGGTATTAGAAGTGAAAATAACTCTGAATTACATGTCACATCAGTAAATTATAATAATGACGTATTGCACAACATGGTTTCAGATAAGCAATATAGTGTAATGATCCATGGTTATAAAGGGGATAAAGCGATTGCTTATATAGGAGGTAAGGATAAAGCATTACGTTTAGAGATAACGGATGAATTAAAATCCAAAGGAATTAAAGCAGAAGAAGCGCCTGATTTAATTGAAGGTCGTGCAAATAGTAATCCAGCCAATATGAATGAAAAAGGAGAGGGCGTACAAATTGAAATGACAACTGCTTTAAGAGAACAGTTATTCTCTAATAATGATTTAAGTAGCCAATCGAGAAGTGACGAGTCTAATTATAGTGCGACTATGTTAGATATGGCCAAAGCAATTAATCAAGCAATTAACAAAGTGAAAATAGAAGAATGACAAGAGATTCAACTCAATTTTATTGAAGATTATAATTAGCCTAATTTGAAATAAGTCAATCGAATATATTATTTATATATAATTATAATAAGTGATGAACAACAAAAATGACTAGATTTCGAATAAGATGTATCAAAACGCTCTAAAACCTAGTCATCATATGAAAATACTATGTTTATTAAACGAGAAGACTATGAGTATAGCCCAATGCTTAAAATTAGCTTACTTTTATTTTATTGTGCTCTCTTAATAAAAGAGCACAAATAAATCCGATAATGAGTAGGCCAGCTGCTAGGTAGAAGCCAGTTGCCATTTTGCCAGTTAAATCGGTTAAGTAACCTGTTAAATAAGGCGCTAATATAGAAGCGGTCATACCAATAAAGTTATAGACGCTAAAAGAAGTGCTCAATGCATGTTTAGGCGCATTGGCTGATACCACAGCGATGAGCACAGGGTTAGTACTTATTTTTCCAACAACACCATACCCAATTAAAGCGATATATAAAACCCATAAATTATTAAACATCACTATAGATATTGTGAAAATAAATGCTAATGGTAACATGATAATGAGCACTGGACGACGTCTACCTAAACGATCAGATAACCAACTAAAGAATAAAGAGCCAGGTATCGCTGCCCAAGGTACAAGTGACGCGACAAAAGCGACTTGTGCGCCGCTAATACCTCGTTCAGTTTCTAAGTAAAAAGGTAACCATGTGATAATCATAAAAAAACCATAAATAGAACAGAAAATAATAATATACGCTAAAATAAGGTTTCGATTTTTAAACAAACTTGAAAATTTAAATGGTTCTTGAACCGATTCATTAGAAATGGTGATTTGCTTCGGGCGTTCTTTGATTACTTTATACATAAGCAAAGCTAAGATAAGCACTGGAATGCCCATAATAAAGAAAGGTACACGCCAATGCATACCAAACTCTTGAACCGTATAACTTGAGATAAAATATCCAATGGATGTCCCAAAAGCCATGCCACTATTAATCAGTGCGCTACCTAATGTGATATGTTTTTCAGGGATTGCTTCCGAAGATAGGGCATATTGTGGCCCATAGTACGCACCTTGTGCTAGGCCTACCATGAGCCAAGCAAACATGAATAGGAAGAAAGATGGCATCATACCGGTAACGGCGGTAAATATACCGAAAATAAGCATGCTAGGTACAAGTATTGTCTTACGACCGACTTTATCTCCTAAAATACCTGAAGGAATTTGCGTTAATGTGTAACCAATAAAGAAGATACTCATAATTAAACCTAACTGTGCATTGTTTAATGAAAATGCCTGTTTGATGTCTCCCATAATAGGATTTAGAATAGTTCGGGCAGTATAAATCACGAGCCAACCAAACGTGAAAATAGTAACTAACTTAATCCAATATGTTTTATGGATGGGTGTTGTTTCTTGTTGCATATAAGATACTCCTTTCATAAGTTTATTCAATTTGATAGTAACTATTTTCTGGGAAATAGGCTTTGGTAAAACTGACGAAAATATTGTGTGAAATTGAAATAAATTACATCTTTTAATTTTTAAATTAAAATTTTTAAACGATTCACATTTGCACTATAATGTAATGATTTTGATACGATAGATAGTTTCAACTAATTGCTAACATGGGTATAAAATAACAAAGCATTAACATAGGTTGAAGGAGTGTGCGTGTTGAAAAATGCATTGGAATTTGAAAAATTATTAAAATCGTTAGATGGGCAAAAATATGGCGCATATAAACGGCTCAAAGGTGAATATCAATTTGACCATTTTCGTTTAGCTATAGATCATATACAAGCAGATCCATACGCACCACCATCTAAAGTACGTGTCAAAATGAAGCGAGATATTGCTAAAATACCTAATGAATTATTAGACTCATCGGCTAAAATCATTGCTGTCTCTGATTTTTTAACAAGAACGTTTAGCGATCGCATTAAATCCATCCTTAAATCTGATCAATTTTCGAAAAAAACTCCAGATATTGTTATAGATCATTGTGGGCAAGAGATGTTAAAACGGTCCTCTGTAATCATCAATAAATGTGATATTGAAGTCCGTTTTGAAGTTGGTTTACCAGCTGCTGGAAGGAAGATTTTAGGAAAAGTAGCTGATCATATATTTCTAGATTTATTACCCAAAATAGTAGAACAATCATTATTATATAAACATGTGAATCAAGCGGCCTTAAATGAACAAGTGACTTTGTTTACAGACCAAGTATTTATACGTGAAACACTTGAACATCAACATTTAGTCGCTTTTGTGGCTAATGATTCAATATTACCGAGAAAAAGTGGTGTATCTGGCAAGCCATTACCTGGTGCTGTTTTATTCCAAAGCCCTGAAAAATTTGAAATTCAAATGACTTTACCCAGTGGTAAAATAGTTAAAGGAATGGGTTTACCTGAAGGTATAACGTTGATTGTAGGCGGTGGCTTTCATGGCAAGTCTACATTACTTGAGGCCTTAGAGCGTGGTGTATACCATCATGTACCTGGGGATGGTCGTGAAATGATAATTACACGTGAAGACGCAATGAAGATTCGCGCAGAAGATGGCCGTAGTATTGAAAAGGTGAATATAGAACCATTTATCAATAATTTACCAGGTAAAAAAGATACGACGCAATTTTCTACTGAAAATGCCAGTGGTAGTACATCACAAGCTGCGAACGTAATGGAAGCTTTAGAATCACAAACATCATTATTGTTAATAGATGAAGACACCTCAGCGACTAATTTTATGATTAGAGATACTAGAATGCAAAAATTAATAGCGCCGGACAAAGAGCCTATTACACCCTTTGCTAATAAAGTTAAGCCTTTGTTTGAAAATCATCAGGTTTCAACGATTTTAATCGTAGGCGGTTCAGGTGATTATTTTGAAGTAGCTGATCAAGTACTTATGATGGATGAATATATACTAAAAGATGTTACAGATAAAGCTAAAGCAATTGCTGAGACAGATAACTATCAACCAGGACATTATCTTCATTATCAATTTGGTGAAATACCCAAATGAATTCCATTAAAATCTAGCTTTTCTAATAAAGGCAGAGACCAACGTTTTAAAGTGAAAGGTATGCATACAATTTTATACGGTAAAGCACGTATCGATATTTCTGGTTTGGAGCAACTTGTCGACTCAAGCCAAACCAATTGTTTAGCCATGATGATTGATTATTATCAAAGTAATTTATTAAATGAACAAGACACTGTGTCTCAAGCAGCTGATAAAATTTTTGAACTTATTGATGAAACAGGATTAGAGGTTATCTCACCTCATGATGGACATCCTGGTAACTTAGCATTGCCTAGAAAACAAGAGTTCTGTGGCGCCCTTAATCGCTATAGAGGATTAAAAATTAAAGGTAAGTAAGTATAAGCGTGTCCAAGCATGAATACTTGAGACACGCTTATTATTTATAAAAAGCATTATAAGCAGGTGAGGAGTCTGAGGCCATACACACGTGAGCCTACCAGTTAAGATATAAAGCTGTATAGCAACGTGTAATCTAACTGCACATATAATATGCTCCTTGTTAATCGCTTTTTAAAGAAAAATTTATGATAAGTCTTATCAAACTATAGTCCGCCATAGTAGAATGACCAGCCCTTACAAAGAGAATAAGATTTCTGTTCGTTATTCGTTGCTCATGATTCATTATCAGTATATTCTATAATATCAGCAGGTTGACATTCTAGTGCTTTACAAATGGCATCTAGAGTAGAAAAACGGATTGCTTTTGCTTTTCCTGTTTTTAAATTGGATAAATTTGCTACTGTAATATCAATTTCGCTTGCTAATTCACTAAGTTTCATTTTTCTATCGGCTAATATGCGATCTAATCGAACTACAATCATTTATAAAATCTCCTAAACAGTATAATCAAATTCATCTTGCAAAAATGCACCATATTTAAATACATTACCAATCACCCAAATAATAATACCAGCAAATATAAGCGTGAAATTGAAATTAAAAAAGAAATCACTGAAAGTTTCGATATCTTTATCGATGAGTGCATATAATTTACTATTATGTCCTAAAAAATGATACATCGCAAAATTGCCAGCTAGTTTAATAATGGATTCAAAGAGGCCTAATAATACGAAACAGTATGAAATTAAAATAATTATCTTAGCATTCTTATATGTAAAAATATAACCTCTACTCACATTTTTAAGCCATTTTCTTATTTGATCAATAATTACAATATACAAAGCGGTTAATAGAGCCATTAATAATAGTATTAATATAACAGATGGTTTTGAAAAAGTAATACTATTTAAATCATAATTTGTAATATTTTGCGCAGTTACGCCTAATGAATCAACCCAAAAAGATTTATCTGCTTTATCGAGTTGCGTATTGATAAATGAAGAGGGGATGATTAAAATTGCGATTATTGCTATAAAAATTGGTAACATAATAAGCGTGGTTAATACTAAAGCGATAGTAGCGATAACAGTTAAAGTTTTTACTAAAATATTAAAATGTTTGTTATTAATTGTAGTCATATCAATTCTCCTTTTTAATTTTCTATCTACATTATATCCTAATTTTATCGTTATTCAATACTTTTTTATCGAATAGCGATAAAAATATGTTTTTAATTCTCAGCCAATACTCGGATATTATAAAAAAAGAAAATATAATAATAATAATGTAGAATGAGTATAAGTGTTTTAAGCAAAGGGGGATTGCTTTGTGCAAGAAGAAGATTATAAAATTTTAGCGATGCTTAATAAAGAACAAAGTTTTACTAAAGCTGCCAAACGATTATTTATGTCTCAACCATTACTTTCCTATAGGTTAAAAAAAATTGAAAAAGATTTTGGGATTAATATAGTTGAAAAAATGGGAAATCAATTTAAGTTCACACCTGAGGGAGAGTATCTAGTCAAATTTTCTAATAAAGTTTTATTTGAAATTCAAAATTTAAAATCAAATATTAATGAACTTCGAGAAAATTTGAAAGGTAATATGAAACTAGGAGCAAATACAAATTTTGCTATATATACAATGCCAGAATTAATCCAACAATATTATCAAGCCTATACAGATATTTATATATCTATGACAAGTGGTTGGAGTATCGAAATTTTGGAACAAATGGAAAATAATGATCTTGATGTGGGGATTTTAACAGGTGACTATGATTGGTATGGTCAGAAAATATTATTGAAACGTGATCCATTAACAATTATTAGTAAAAAACCGATAAGTTTGAAACATTTACATCAAGAATACCGAATTGTTTATAAATCACATCAAAATTTCAACACCTATATTGAGCTAGAAAATTCAATTACTAAATCAATCAATGATTGGTGGAATGAACGTTACGATACGTACGCTAGAAACATATTTCAAGCTGATAAAATTGAAATATGTAAAAAATTTGTAGAGAAAGGTATGGGATATGCTATCGTTCCTAAATCATGTATTTTAGATAATGATTCGTTTTATACTAAGGATTTGAAATTTAAAAACGGTGATAGTATCACAAGAAATACATGGTTATTGTATAGAGAAGAAGCAATGAATAATGATATAAAAAACTTTATATCATTTTGTAAGATATATTTTGAAATAGAGTAATTTAAAATAGCGTTAAGTGGTTTTTTAAGCTGCTTAGCGTTTTATTTTTTACTATTTGTAATCGTTTTTATAAGCGCATAAAGAAATTTTATAACCCTCTGTACTTTATAACAAAATCACCTAAATAAACACTATGATATCAATACTTTTTAAAAAAATATCCGATTATAATTTGTCAGACTATTCAGAAACAAAGTTGCTGAATTGCAAACATGGTGCTAAACTTCAACTAATTTGAAGGAACCTTCAAATCAAAGGGGGATTGCCATGAAAGCTAAAAGACAAATAGATTTGTATATTTTAGGCATGGTTTTGGCAATATTAACATTTTGGCTTTTTGCACAATCAATGATTAATATCATTCCAACAATGCAAAAAGATCTAAATGTTTCGTCAGGTATTTTAAATATTTCCACGAGTCTAACTTCGTTATTTTGTGGGTTGTTTATTGTAGTCGGCGGAGGTATTTCAGATAGACTTGGTAGAAAGAAAATGACTTACGTTGGTTTAGTTATTAGCATCGTCGGTTCATTACTTGTCATTTTGGCAAGAGAACCTGTTTTATTGATCTTTGCAAGGGTGCTTCAAGGTTTATCTGCGGCACTTGTGATGCCAGCTACATTAGCATTGATTAAGACAACATTTCAAGAAAGTGAACGACAACGTGCCTTGAGTTATTGGTCATTTGGTTCTTGGGGCGGTGGCGGTATAACTACATTTGTGGGTGGATTAATCGCTACCTATTTTGATTGGCGAATGATATTTATTCTTTCTATTGCGATTGCAGTCATTGCGATGGTCTTATTGAAAAATATAGAAGAAACGAAAGTTGCTAAAGCAAATAAAGAAAAATTTGATATTATTGGCTTTTCAATTTTTGTAGTTACCTTATTAGTTATTAATATTATTGTGACACAAGGACAAGACTTAGGATGGACAAGCTTTCCTATTGTGGCATTATTCATTGCATCTATCATATTAACATGCATATTTATCTTTTTTGAAAGAACAAGAAAACATCAATTTATAGATTTTGAGTTATTTAAATCTAAACCATTTACTGGTGCTGTACTTACCAATTTCTTGCAAAATGGTATTGCTGGAACCATTGTTGTAGCGAACACATATATTCAGATTGGAAGAGGCTTTACGGCTTTTCAAACAGGGTTACTGACGTTGGGCAATATTATAGCTTTATTGTTGATGATACGCGTAGGAGAACGATTATTACAGAAAATTGGCCCTTATAAACCAATGTTTATCTCAATTATTATAGCGAGTGTAGGTATGAGTTTTGGAGCATTAACATTTTTGCCTAATTTACCATACATTATCGTTGTATTTATTGGATTTTTAATTGCAGGTATTGGTATTGGTTTGTATGCAACGCCTTCATTAGATACATTATTGGTTAACGTAAACGACGACAAAGTAGGGATTGGTTCAGGTATTTACAAAATGGCTAGTTCTTTAGGTTATTCATTTGGTATTGCTATTTCTACCGCAATATATACTTCATTTGCTGAACTGTTTCACAATGAACACTTGGCGGGCGCACTTGGTATGTTAACACCATTAGGTTTCGGCATTATTTCAATTGTTATTTTGATGGTGACAATGTATGAGAAGTCTATGAAAGCTGATTGTATATAAACACATTTTAATTAAACGGGGGTATTTTATTATGATGAAACCAGAAGAAAAACAAACATTAAATTTACCATTTACAGGTATTTGTACATTTGGTAAATATCCAGTGTGTGATAATATTGAAAAATTATCAGATATTAACGCAGATGTGGCAGTAATTGGTGTGCCTAACGATATGGGAACACAATGGAAATCAGGCGCTCGTATGGGGCCACGTGGCGTGAGAGAAGGTTCTACACTATATAGCTTTGGTCTAGAAGGTGCTTATGATATTGAAAATGATATCACATATTTAGGGCCAAAATGGAAAGTATTTGATGTAGGTGACGTGGATATCGTGCATGGAGACATTATGCAAAGTCATGATAACACCGAAGCAACATTACAAAAAATTGTTGATAAAGGTGTCATGCCAGTCATTATCGGCGGAGATCATTCAATTACTGCTGCTACAGGAAAAGGTGTTGAAGCTTTGGGACCATTCCATGTGTTGCAAATCGATGCACATTTAGATTGGGCTGACCATCGTTCAGGACAAAGATACGGTCATGGCAGTTGTATTAGAAGGTTGTCTGAAATGGATCATGTAAAAAACATATACCAATATGGTATCCGAGGCATTAGCAGTAGTTTAAAAGAAGATGTAGATGCGGCTCGTGATTATGGTGCAACTATTTTGTCGCCGAAACAAATGCGTGAAAAGGGTCCTGAAAATTTAGCTGCATTAATTCCGGAAGGCGAAAAATTATATATTACAATTGATATCGATGGTATTGATCCTTCTATTGCACCTGGCACTGGTACACCATCTCCCGGCGGTTTACTTTATGACGAAGTGAATGAATTATTAAAAGCAGTAGCAAAACACAATGAAGTAGTCGGGTTTGACTTAGTAGAAGTGGCACCTGTTTATGACCCAACTGGTATGACAGGTCAGACTGCCGCACGTATTATGTTGGATTTATTGAGTTATGTATTAAAAGAAAGAGAGTTAAAAGGTGAGAGATAAATAGGGCGTATATTATAAAAAAAGCATGGCTATAGACGACCACAAGTTTATAGCCATCTTTTTGCGGTACAGTATAAAAAAGCCGTCACAGGTGAAACTACCTTGTGACGGCTTACAAGCTTTATTAATATTCAATATTTGGCGCTTGGTTTACATGTTGTTGATAACGTTTAAGGCCTACGAATGCTAATGCACCTATGGCCACAACAATTAATAATTTTTTCATAAATTTCGCTCCTTTAAGTGAATCAATGATAACAAAGTATCTTTAAAAAATGCCAATGAACAATAGACATAAGAAACCGATATGATTACTTTAATGACTCAATTTCTAGAGACATTTAGAACAAGATGTATCAGAAATGAGCCTATGAGTGTAGGTTCATAAATAGGTGTTTAATCGTATCTTAGTCTAAGTTCATTTTAGATTTTCACACTTAAGCAATCAAAAGTCTATTCGTAATAGTTTAATTCAAGATCTTTTGAAGTTTGACGACGTGTTTTTCTCATTAAATCAACGTCATCAATTAATGATTTACCATAAGAAGGAATCATTTTTTTGATTTTAGGTTCCCAGTCATTTTTATATTCAGAGAAGTTTTTCTCTAATACTTCTAATGCAACTGATACAGAAGTTGATGCACCTGGTGACTCACCAAGTAATGCAATGACAGAGTGATCTTCAGAATTTACAACTTCTGTTCCGAATTGGATGAATCCTTTGCCGTATTCTTCAGTATCTTTGATTACTTGAACACGTTTGCCTGCAGTATATAACTGCCAATCTTCATCACGTGCTTCTGGGTAGAAAGTACGCAAGTGATTCATGCAACCTTCTTTTGTCATTAAAATTTGATCAAATGAATATTTAAGTAGCGGTAAGTTTTTCGCTGCCGCTGCTAATAATGTTGTGATGTTATATGGTTTAACAGATTTAAATAAATCTAAGTTTGAACCATATTTTAAGAATTTAGGACCGATACTTGCGAATGGTCCAAACAATAGTGTTTTTTGACCATTAATGAAACGTGTATCTAAATGCGGTACAGTCATTGGTGGCGTGCCTGGCGGTTCTTTACCATATACTTTGGCACCATGTTCTTCAATAACATTTGGATTTGTACATGTTAGGAATTGGCCTGTGATAGGGAATCCGCCTAAGTGTTTACTTTCAGGAATACCTGTTTTTTGTAGTAATGGAATAGCGGCACCACCAGCACCGATAAATACATAATCCGCCAATTGTGTTTGTGTTCCACCAGTATTCACATTACGTATATGAACTTCCCATTTACCGTCATTACGTTGATTGAAATCAAGTACTTCATGATGATATTGAACCTCTACATGCGGGTCTTTTTCAAGGTTTGCTGCCATTTTACGAGTTAATTCACCAAAGTTTACGTCTGTACCTTCATTAATTTTACTGGCAGCCATAATATCGCTTGCGCTGTGACCTTGCATCATTAATGGAATCCATTTTCTCATTTCTTCTATATCTTCAGTATATTCGATATTATCAAACATAGGGAAGTTTTTCATAGCTTCGTAACGGTCTTTTAAAAACTTGACGTTATTTTTACCTCTTACAAAACTGATATGTGGTAATGGGTGAATGAATTCTCTAGGATTTTCGATATACTTATTTTTAACTAAGTGACCCCAGAATTGTTTAGAGATTTCGAATTGTTCATTAATCTCTTTTGCTTTTTCAATGTTAATTGAACCATCAGGTTGCTGAACTGTATAATTTAATTCACAAAGTGCAGCATGCCCTGTACCTGCGTTATAACGCTCGTTTGAACTTTCCTCACCAGGACGATCTAAACGTTCGTATAATTTAATATTCCAATCCGGTTCAAGTTCATTAAGCATAGAACCAAATGTAGTACTTAATACGCCGGCGCCAATAAGAATGACGTCTTTTGACTCAGTTTTAGCCATAGTTCCTCACCTTTCATTCTTAATAACATCAGTAACAGTGTGTCACACATTGTCACTCATCTTATGTCTTTATTTACTATTATATTACGCTATTCTTACATGTAAAAATACATATTAGTCATAGAACATATTCTACTATGGAATACGTCGATATACATATAAATATTTACCCTATATTATGCATATAAATCATAGTATAGACATTTATAAGTGCTGTATAGTAATTTTACATTATATTGTCAGGAGAGTACAAGTGAATACATTAACAGTAAAAATTATTGAAGATTAGGAGAAAATTGTGAAAAGCAGAAAAGCAATTGAGCAAATGAAATAATTTATTAAAAAATAATAAAGTTTTAAGTAGATGAAATGTTTAGCGCAATGTTTGAAGTGTTATAGAAATTACATAATATTGAGAAGGGAAGACATAATAATGGAAGATACAAAAGGTTGTATTAAATGTGGTAATACTGAAATTGAAGAAGGCACGTTATCTGCTACCGGTTCAGGGTTATCTAAAATATTTGATGTTCAACATAACAACTTTACGACGATTACTTGTTCAAAGTGTGGGTATACGGAATTTTATAAAAAAGATAAAAACAGAACGACTGATATGATTGATTTATTCTTTGGAGGATAAATCAATCTAAAAGGTAATATATTAAAAAGACCTTAAGGTTAGTGTTACGAACTGGTTCTAGGTAATGAAGTATTTTCCGATAGCTAAATTTAGATATTATTTTATAAGTAAAACACACTAAACTTTGTTATACTTATCATTAAAATGTAAGCGCTTACTAAATCAGTTTGTAAAGGAGACTACACATGAAAGATAAAGTGATTATGGTTACAGGTGGTAGTAGTGGTATGGGGAAAGCAATGGCGAAGCGGTTTGCCCAAGAAGATGCTAATGTAGTTATAACAGGTAGATCGTTAGAACGTTTAAAAGCTACGAAAGAAGAAATTGAACAACGAAAAGGACAAATTTTGTGTATTGATATGGATGTACGTGATATTGAACGTGTGCAATATACCGTAGATGAAACCATTAAACGATATGGCAAAATTGATGGTTTAGTCAATAATGCAGCTGGAAATTTTATTTGTGCTGCAGAAGATTTATCAACGAATGGTTGGAATTCTGTTGTAGATATTGTTTTAAATGGGACGTGGTATTGTACGCAAGCTGTTGGTAAAAAATGGATTGAACAAGGACATAAAGGAAGAATTATCAATATGGTAGCGACTTATGCTTGGCGTTCTGGTCCGGGTGTTGTACATTCCGCCAGTGCTAAAGCAGGTGTATTAGCTATGACTAGAACACTAGCTGTAGAGTGGGGAGCTAAATATGGTATTGCTGTAAATGCTATCGCACCAGGGCCTATAGATAATACAGGGGGTTCAGGAAAATTAAGTTTATCAGAAGAGGCGAGACAACAAACACTGAATAGCGTGCCGTTAGGTCGTATGGGCGAACCTGAAGAAATTGCAGGATTAGCTAAATTCTTATTATCAGAGGAAGCTAGTTACATTAATGGTGCTTGTATGACGATGGATGGCGGTCAGTGGCTCAATCAGAATGCGTTTTAAAATAATACTAAAAGGAAGCGGGCCAATGAACACATTTTATAAAATGTGTTCATTGGCCTACTCCTGGTAAGAATAGCTAGGAAAAAAGAATACAAAAGCTGAAACGCTTGTATAAGCATATTTTCCATTCGATTATCTACTGTCATCACGGAGTTTAAGGTTAAAACATTGTTTATGTTTCCCCCTCTTTTCTTCATAGCTACCCTTAGTATATTTATAATTTATACCAAAAAGACATGATTTGTGTGTTAAATTAACCCAAGCCAATGCCAATAAGTCACACTCAGTAAAATAATAAGTAAATAGCCAATAATGCTTATAGGTATGCCGGTTTTTAAGAAATCTTTAACAGTAAAAGTTTCTGTGCCATACGCTAACATGGCTTGTGGTGAGCTTACAGGTAATAAAAATCCAAAACTAATAACAAATTGTTGTATTAGTACAAAACCAATAGATTGATTTCCTAAATCTAGTGTAGTAGTTAGCGAAATGAAAACTGGAATTAGGGCTGATGCTAAACTTGTCGCGCTAGCGAAACCTAAATGTATTAAAATATTGAAAAGCGCAATTAATGCAATTATAACCACGATGGGATATTGATTGAGCCCCATCATGCCAAAAGTTTGGTCGCTTAGCCATTGTGCAGCTGTCGTTTTTAATAGTGCATTACCTAATGAAATACCTACGCCGAAAACAATGATGGTGCCCCAGGGTATACGGCTCTCGGCTTCTTTCCAAGTCATAACGCCTATTTTGGGCGTTAACATAATAGCTAAAGCCAACAGTATAATGGAAGACGAATCGATAGGGTGGAAGACTTTTTCAGTAGACCAAAATATTAATAACATAATAGAAATGGTGATTAATCGCCATTCTTTTCCTGTTATTGGTCCCATTTCTTTTAATTGTTGCTGAATTAATATTTTACCCCTAGGGAGTTCTTTTTCTTCAGGTGGCATAATCTTAAGCATTATAAAATAAAGTGCAATAGACATTAAAATTGACCATGGCCCTGCATATAAGAACCATTGTCCCCACGAAATGTCAGTGCCGAGTTGATCGTTTATAAAACTGATAGCAACGATATTTTGTGCTGCTGCTGTTTTAATACCAATATTCCAAATTGAGACGGCCTGTACAGCAGTTATGACTAAAAGGCCGGCTAGTTTACTTTGTTTAGAAACGCCAAATGCTGCTATCATACCTAATAAAATCGGAATAACTGCACCAGCTCGTGCAGTAGCGGAAGGTACGAAAAATGCTAAAAATATAGCTACTAATATTGTTCCGAGAACAATACGGTTTGTCTTATTGCCTGCTATAGACAAAATGATGAGAGCAAGACGTTTATGTAGTTGTGTAATCTGCATCGCTGTTGCCAAAAACAATGCTGCTGCAACTAATGCGAGTGCACTTGTTGCAAACCCACTAAAGGCCAGTTTTAAAGCGTTTCCCGTTCCAAAAAGTGCATCGTCTTTTAATAATACGCCATTTGATTGAGGGTTTCCTAAAGATTCAGATAAATTTTGTACAGGGCTGAAACCAAATAACAATATTATTAAGGCAACAATCATAGTCGCAGAAACTGGATAAGCGACTGCTTCAGTTACCCATAATATAACTGCGAATATTAATATAGCTAACGCGCTTTTAGCCATAAACGGTAAGTTTTCTGGTGTTGGTAAAAACATCACGATTGCTAATACAACAATGCTTGTTATTAACCAAAAAGGCTTAAAACGAGGTGTTGTCTTTATTGCTGCATTTTTAGTCACAAATATTTCCTCCCTTGTTAAAGTATTCACAATAAGGATACAAATATTATTAAGTTGTTTCATTATATTTGAGAAAAATTCATAAAAGTTTGCGATTTATTGATGATACCGTTCGGTTGTTTTTATTCATTTTTTCCGTGAAACGTCGTTGAAGGCATGACCGAACATAAGTATTAGACAACGTGGGGTGCTAGTAATTGTAGGATAATAAGTTAACTCAGATTGGCTAACAAATGTTGATTAGATAGTAAAGTTATTTAGAAAATAGGATGTTGGTGTTAGGAAGTGACCAGGAGAAGCAAAATTTTTCAAGTTGAGTAACAGTAATTGATAATTATATTAATAAAATTACGAAGAGGCCAGTAAGTAATAAGCATTACCAAAATAAGTTTAATAATGAAAATGAATAATCATACGTTATTTTATAGTGTACTGTGATGCCAATTTAAAAGGTTTTAAAAATTTTATTGTAAGGTTATTTTTAATTTAGGCATCTATGGTTAATATAAATATAAGGCTAGAACATGAACGTTCTAGCCTTATATTTATATCCTAAGCTTATTATGATATTTTTGAATGATATCTAATTATCAAAATTAAAGTGAAATAAAAAATAGAGAATCAGTGATTATACTTTAGAATTTATCATTTATAACATCGTACTTATTTATATATAATTATTTATTACGCCTGTCATTAATATAAAATTTAGCACAAAGAAATAGTTGAAGTTTTTATAAACTTTCAATAATGTGTTTTTCTTTATTTTTAATTTCTTCATCGTCAATGGTTTGTTTATAGAGATTAGTGATAGCTTTATGCTTTTCTTTAGCTTCTTTTAGAAAATGAGCGGCTTCTTTCCAAGCATCTTGCCATTGCTTAGTACCTTCAGCGATTTCATTTGCGTATTTTTCATCTATCTGATTATCTATAATTGATTGGTAAGTATCTACGATTTCGTCTCCAGAACGTTCAGGGTCATAATTATGTGGTGCTGTACTATCAAAGGCAGCAACACTTAATTCGGGTATAATAATCATATCTAAACTATCAGGATCAAAGTCACAATGATATAGCTCGATATCAAAGCCATTTTCAATAGCTTGAGACACAATTTGTTTAAGCAACGTGGATTTACCTGAACCTGGGCGACCTTTAATAAAGAAACGTTTGGTTAGATTACTTGTTAGGTTTTGTACAAAATCAAAATTACCATTTTCAGTAATGGTATCAAAGAATCTGTGTTTAACAATACTTTCTTTCTCTTGATAAGATTTTCCGAAAATATTTTCTAAAATTTGATTGTTAAGCGCTTGTGCTTTTTCAATATCAATGGAAGTACTGAAATAGAATTCTACATTGTCATGTAATTGTCTTGATTTTTTAATGTGAGTAGCATAATTTTCTAATAATTGTTCTTTTTCATTAAACAGACTTTTGATATCTTTTAAATCGTTTTGAAGTTTTGAATGGTCTACTGCAGTGGCTAAATCTACGGTTTCACCTGAAATATAAGGCAGCGCTGGTTCCATAGGATAAGGATAATTACCGTCAAAAACACCTATATTTCTATCTAAAACAATAAGTCCATCTAGCGTTTTAAAATCAAATGAACTATAAATGAGTTCTATAGGTCTTTGTTCTCCCTCAAGGTAATTTGCAATATTTTTTAATACTTCAGATTTACCATTTCCAGGCACACCTTTTAAAATGTATATATAATTTAATGATTGAGCTTCATTGTTAAAATAATGATATATACCTTTGCCACTATTACTTGATAAGAAAAATGATTTATTTGTCATGACAGACATCCTCTCTTATTTAAGATACAACCCCATACTAATACTGTGAATTTCTGCATGTAAATAAATAGGGTTTTATTAACAACGAAACATTTCCTTTTAACTACAATTTTGATGCATTGAGTTTACTTCTGTAGCACATACTTGTTTGAAAAAGCAGAATTGATCATATAATTTGAAATAATATTTTTGGATATGAATAGATACTTTATATCTAATATAGAAATAGATAAAATTTCACTCGAATAAACTGATACTAAGATAACCATATAAAGAATCAAGTTTAAATATTGTTGAAAAGGTAATAGCAATACTAATGGTGAAAAAGAGTAATGTTGCTATAGAAATATTTAAAATTAAAAAAGGTGATAAATATGAATGTTAGATTTCCTATTGGTGAATTAGAATTACCTAATAATGTGACATTAGAAGATGTTCAAGAATGGCTGGGAGACATTGAAGGGTATGTACACCGTTTAAGACAAGTTGTAGATGATTTAAATGAATCAGAATTAAGCAAGCAATATCGTGAGGGAAGTTGGACAGTACGTCAACTTGTTCACCACATTGCTGATTCACAAATAAATATGTATCAACGGTTAAAACTATCTTTAACAGATAATAATCCAATGGTGGAGCCTTTTATACAAGATGAATGGGTCGAGTTGGAAGATAATAACCTTCCAGTGGAATGTTCACTTAGAATAATGGAAGGTATCAATGAACGTATTGTAGCTGTTGGTCATACTTTAACTACTGATGATTTGAAACGTACATTTACGCTTAAAGGAGAAGGTAAGAATCAAGTTTCCGAACAGATTGCTAAGTTAGCATGGCATGAAGCACATCATTTAGCACATATTAAAATAGCATTATCAAATTAAAGGGAGTTATGTTATCACTCAAATATAATTATTTGAGTGATGTTTTTATGTGCCAAAATATATTTTAGAGAGAGCGTTATAATAAGTAAATTGAAATGTACAAGGTAAAATTAATTGAATATATATTTTTTAATTGGAGATAGTTGTCACACTAATTACATTTATATTACAGAGTGTATACATACAAAAATATCTTTGTTGACTTTTGCAATGGGATTTTTCAAAGAAACGTTTTGTTTTAAAATACAATTTAATGTAATTAGTATGTAAAACGGATAAGGTTTTTTTAATTTCATTGTAACCTACAAGTATTTTATAGATGTTATAGTATTTACTGGAAATTGGTTGAAACAACATTGTTTTTTACAAAAGTTGGATTTCAATATCATGCGAAAATAAATTCTTAAAAATATAAAAATTAACTTGTAGGAGGACTTATTTAAAAATGAAAAAAACAGTAGTAGCATCAACATTAGCAGTAGGATTAGGTGTAACAGGATTTGCAGCAGGAAACTCAGCAGACGCAGCTGAACAAGGTGTAGACAAAGCACAATTAGCTCAATTAGCACAATCTAATCCAGAACAATTAAATGCTTCACCAGTACATGAAGGTTCATATAGCTATAACTTTAATCAAAATGGTTTAAACTATAATTTTGAATCTAATGGTCAAACTTGGTCTTGGAGCTATGGTGAAGGTTCTAGTTCAAATGACGTTTCATCAGAACAATCTACTAATGTAGAACAACCACAACAAACTGAGCAAGCATCAACTGAACAACCAGTTCAACAAGCTGCGCCACAAACTGAGCAAACACAACAGCCAAAACAAGAAGCTACAACA
>NZ_JAESKF010000014.1:0-1501 GCF_017891975.1 Staphylococcus sp. GDY8P131P | reverse complement strand
ATCTCCAACAGAAGCTCCAGAATCAGTACAAGATGCTGCAGCAGTTAAACTTTACAACGAAGTTGGCGCTTCACAATGGGTTACTGCATAATACAAATTTAAAGCAAATAACTTAAAATTAAACAATAAATTAAGAGCCTGGGATAAATTGATATCCTAGGCTCTTAATTTATATTAATAGCAGATGGCTAAAAGGGACATACCCTAAACTTTTAAAGAACTACTTTTAAAGCGCCGTCTTTTTTTCCTAGTTGTTTCCGCCTACCCGTACAGGATACGAAACCATTTTAGAAAATGTGATTTCGTATCTTTTTTAAATACAAATGAAAACTTAAATAAACATATGCGTTATAATGGTGAAAATTTAAAAGCTAAATTATAAAAATTCCTTCCAAATACTTCCAGTTGGTGTAGAAGTTACAGAAATCATTTCGTGTTTGGTCGGGTGTTTGACACTTAATTGGGATGCCCAAAGGGCAATTTGTTGACCATGCTTATTGATGTTTTGCCCATATTTTTGATCACCATATAATGGTAAGTTTTGGTTTGCAAATTGAACTCTAATTTGATGTGAGCGTCCAGTTTTTAATTGAACTTGAATTAAAGTTTTTTTATTAATAGTTTTGATGACTTTATAATTTAATATAGCTTCTTTGGCATCTTTTTTCTGGGAATCAACAGCGTATACGATATTTTTATTTCTGTCTTTCCATAAATAATCATGAAGTACGCCTTCATTTTTTGAAGGAACACCATGGATAACTGCTAAATAGGTTCTATGTAGTTTTTGTTTTCTTAGTTCATTTGATAACCTAGAAGCTGCTTTAGAAGTTTTAGCAAATACGATTGCCCCTCCAACAGGTCGATCAAGACGATGTACTAAACCAAGGTAGACATTACCAGGTTTATTGTACTGTATTTTTATATAATTTTTTAAAATGGATAATAAATCTTGATCTTTTGAGTTATCTGCTTGTACTGGAACATTTATAGGCTTTTCTACCATTAATAAATGATTATCTTCGTAAAGAACGTTGTTAAACATTTAATTCCTCCAACACATTATATAGTGATAATTTTTTCGTAGTTTAAAATTAAAATATTTTAAAATAATTCAAATTAAGATGTTATCAGTAGATGGGTGTAAATTCAATCTTATTTATATGTAATCAACATAAAAATATTTATGCTTTGAAAGATTTGGACATAATATAAAAATTTATATATTGATAAGTGTAAATATATAATATTTTGATTCTAATTACACAATTGTTACATTTGGTTAAATATAAATTTATCTTTTTTCGCTGGCATGAAGGAGTTTAAAATAGGTTTTATTTAATTCAGAGCGCGCCGTTAATGTAATTAAGACGTAAAAAACCTAGTTATTTTTTAACTTCACTGTAACCCACAAGCATTTTATAGATGTTACAGTGGGAACTAGCAAATTTGAGAAAAGTAATTTTGCAAAAACGAAAACACAAATTAAACAATTAAAAGT
>NZ_JAESKF010000013.1:0-3184 GCF_017891975.1 Staphylococcus sp. GDY8P131P | reverse complement strand
TTACACATTTTGAAACCTGAGTGGACTACTTTAGAAAAAATTAATGAGCAAGCTATGGTTTATACTTTGTTGCATGAAGAAAGTATGTGGGGAAAGCTAAGTAAGAATACTAAGACTAAATTTAAAAAAATGATTAGAGAAATATCTCCAATTGATTTAACGGAATTAATGAAATCGACTTTAAAAGCGAACGAAAAACAATTGCAAAAACAGATTGATTTTTGGCAACGTGAATTTAGGTTTTGGAAGTAAAATAAGTTTTATTTTATAAAAATTGCTAATTCAGTATAATTAATATTTACGAGGTGATATAACGTATGAAAAAATCAGAGGATTATTCCTCCTAAATACAAAGATTTAAAATTTAGGAGGAATTTATATATGACTTTTAATATTATCAAATTAGAAAATTGGGATAGAAAAGAATATTTTGAACACTATTTTAACCAGCAAACTACGTATAGCATTACTAAAGAAATTGATATTACTTTGTTTAAAGATATGATAAAAAAGAAAGGATATGAAATTTATCCTTCTTTGATTTATGCAATTATGGAAGTTGTAAATAAAAATAAAGTGTTTAGAACAGGAATTAATAGTGAGAATAAATTAGGCTATTGGGATAAGTTAAATCCTTTGTATACAGTTTTTAATAAGCAAACTGAAAAATTTACTAACATTTGGACTGAATCTGATAACAACTTCACTTCTTTTTATAATAATTATAAAAATGACTTGTTTGAATATAAAGATAAAGAAGAAATGTTTCCTAAAAAACCGATACCTGAAAACACCATACCGATTTCAATGATTCCTTGGATTGATTTTAGTTCATTTAATTTAAACATTGGTAACAATAGCAGCTTTTTATTGCCTATTATTACGATAGGTAAATTTTATAGTGAGAATAATAAAATTTATATACCAGTTGCCTTACAGCTTCATCATGCTGTATGTGATGGTTACCATGCTTCATTATTTATAAATGAATTTCAAGATATAATTAATAAGGTAGATGATTGGATTTAGTTTTTAGATTTTGGGAGTGAATTTAATTTTATACACGTAAGTGATCATAAAATTTATGAACATTAGCAACCACATTTTTGGTTGCTGGTGTTTTGATTTTGAATTTGGTTTTGAACTTATGGACTGACTTGTTCAGTCCATTTTTTGTGCTTGCACAAAAACATGTTTTAGCCTCGCAGAGCATACGGTTTAATGACTTATTGTAAAATAAGTCTAGTATGTTAGACCTTTATTTGCCCCTGCAGGAACTAAAAGATTTATCCCTTATTTATGCCAATTTTTAAATTTGCATGTAGATGGGCAGTGTCTAAAAAATTAGCCACTGGTTTTGCATATTTTTTGTTTGTGAAATGAGAATATATTTATTTGGCTCATATTTGCGTTTTAAGAGCTTATGTATGTTTTTAGGTATAAAACTATATGAATTATACCTAATTCTTTAAAATACCCCCTTTAAATTCAAAATAAGAGCATTTGAATTTAAACAAAATAAAAAAGCCGACCTAGAAAATAAGGTGGCTTTTTTATTTAGTAATCTTCAAAATCTTTAAAGAATTGTTTTAAGTAAACTCTAAATTAATTATACCCACGTTTATGCCGAGAAAACTTTTTGGTTGGAATAATGAAATGTGATAGCTAACTTGTTAGCGAGTTGGTTGGTCTTGAATTGGGATTAATCCCAAGAAAGTACCAACTCAACATCACATGGAATTGTTGGTTCCGACCAAAAAGGAAATTGGAATAAAAAATAAATTGAGTTAATGGTTTAGGAATTAGGGCTAACTTCACGAAGTGATCTGTTAGCCCTAATTTTGTATTTTTAGGGGTGGAAAATCATTAATTTTGGGGGTGAAAACATAGGGGGGTACTACGACCCCCCTTTTAAGTGCCGAGTGCCAAATCAGAGATTGTGAAGTGTTTAGACCTTTAATATCAAGGGTTATAGCGATTTTTCACAAAGCTACAAATAGGCTACATTTTAGGGACTTTATGAGTTATTGTATAGAAATCTCTAGACATGTATGTATAAATGGAATAAAATAAACTTATTAATAGTTAGAAATGGGGAGTAAAAATGGTTCGTACAAAAGTAGGTATAACTTTAACTGAAGATACTTTGAAAAGACTTGAAGAAATTGCAGAACAAATGGGCTTAAGTAAGTCCCAGGCTATTTCTATGTTGATTAATAACGAGTATTTAAGTAAGTATCAAAGCGAAGATAAAATATTTAAGGCATAAAAAAAGTCTTAATCAATTAGACCAAGACATTTGATAGTGTTATATTAATAAGCAAATAAAAAGAAGTCGCTCACTCCCTCGCCAAAGTTTGTGATAGCGACTTACCTTAAAGAAAAACAGTTGATGTTTTTGTTCTTAATTTGTATATCTAGATATTAAACGATATTAGTTTATTCTTCAAGATATATATTCGGGTGAGCGACTTCTTAAATTAAATTAAGGAGTCGATTTTTTATGTCAAAAATAACGAAAAATGAGCAAGAAAATTTGGTGAAAAATTACACAAAAAAACCGGCGTACTCTAATAGCCGGTTAAGTGGTCAAACTTTGGGAAAATCTCAACCCAAATTAAGTTTTGATGCGATGACAATCGTTGGGAATTTGAACAAAACTAATGCTAAAAAGTTATCTGATTTTATGAGTGTAGATCCACAAATACGACTTTGGGATATACTTCAAACAAAGTTTAAAGCTAAAGCACTTCAAGAAAAAGTTTATATCGAATATGACAAGGTAAAAGCAGATACTTGGGATAGACGTAATATGCGTGTTGAATTTAATCCCAATAAACTCACAAGTGAAGAAATGCTTTGGTTAAAACAAAATATTATCGACTACATGGAAGATGACGGTTTTACAAGATTAGATTTAGCTTTTGATTTTGAAGATGATTTGAGCGATTACTATGCAATGACTGATAAAGCAGTTAAGAAAACTGTTTTTTATGGTCGTAATGGCAAGCCAGAAACAAAATATTTTGGCGTTCGTGATAGTGATAGATTTATTAGAATTTATAATAAAAAACAAGAACGTAAAGATAACGCAGATGTTGAAGTTATGTCTGAACATCTATGGCGTGTAGAAATAGAATTAAAAAGAAGTATGGTTGATTGCTGGAATGATTGTTTTAATGAT
>NZ_JAESKF010000012.1:0-4439 GCF_017891975.1 Staphylococcus sp. GDY8P131P | reverse complement strand
TAAATTCAATACGCATATTACCTTTCACTTTGTCATATTCAATATAAACTTTTTCTTGAAGTGCTTTAGCTTTAAACTTTGTTTGAAGAATATCCCAAAGTCTTATTTGGGGCTCTACACTCATAAATTTAGAAAGGGCTTGAGCGTTGTCTCGGTTGAGATTTCCAACGATCGTCATTGCATCAAAACTTAATTTTGGGTCAGATATGCACACAGTATGTGCGTCCAACCGGCTATTAGAGTAGCCGGTTTTAGAAAAATTGTCTAAATCGTGATTTTCCAAATGATTTGAATGATTTGCATGATTGTTTTTATACATAAAAAATCGACTCCTTAATCTCAATTTCGTTTAAGGAATCGCTCACCCAAATATATATCTTGATGTATATTTAAATATCGTTTAATATCTAAATATACAAGATTATAAAAACAACTCAGTGTTTTTTTCTTTGAATGATGTCGTTCACAAACTTTGGTCAGGGCGTGAGCGACTCCTTTTTATTTTGTTATTAATATAACACTATCAAAAGACTTGGTCTAATCAGATCAAGTCTTTTTTTATTTAAGCATTTGTATTATCTGGTAAACAGTTAAAACTACTAAAACACCAAGTACATACTTACTTGTTATAAAATTCTCAAAGGCTTCTCTGAATTTCATTTCTTCAACTCCTTTTATTGCTTTATTCCAATTTCCTTATTGGTCGGAACCTACAGGGCTTTATGTGTTGTTGAGTTGGTACTTTCTTGGGATTAATCCCAATTCAAGTCCAACCAACTCGCTAACAAGTTAGCTAACACATAGCCCATTCCAACCAATAAGTTTTCTCGGCATAAATGCATGTTCTATAAGTGCATACCTCTATCTCGTTTTTGATTCTTTTGTTGTTCTTGTTGCTGTTCCTGTTCTGAATATAATTCTGGATTCATTTTTTTATCTAAGTTTCCTGCTAAACCATTTAGTTTTGGTTCATCTTCTGTTAACTTATTAACTCTTTCCGCAAAGGTATTTCTTCCTAAAACTCGTTCTAACTCTTTTAGTAAGATTTTTAAAAGCTTTAACGCTATTTCTATATTCTCTTTAAGTGGCTTTGCATTTTCGTAAAGTTGGTTAAAATTATCGTCTGCGTTTTCAATACGCTCAACTGCTTTATTTAATAAATCATCTTTCTCTCGTATTTCCTTATCTTTATCATCTAAGGCTCTACCAGACTTTATATACTCGTAATCTTCCGAAATATCTTGAGCAGCTTTTATCTGTTTCTGAAATTCATTGAAATCTTTTTGGCTTATTACAACATTTCCAGTTTCTTGTATTTCTTTGCTAAATAAACCACCTACTTTTTCAGTTTCTTGCTCATACGGAACATTTATAGGCTTTTTAAGCGTATTTAACGATTTTTGGTACTCTTGCATTAATTTATCGTTCTTTTGCTTTATATGGTCTGTTTTTTGGCTCTCACGTTCATATTCTTGCTTATGATATTCTGTTTTTTGTTTATACTGACTTATTTGCTCATGTTTAGCATTTGTTACTTGTCTTGATTGCCCACGTTCTAAATCATATCCTCGTTGTTTAACATGCTCATTAAATCTATCTTGAAACGCTGTTAAAGCTTTTTTATTACCTACAACTTCTTTAGCACTTAAACGACCATCATCAGTTATTGGAACAACGCCATAATGCATATGTGGTGTTTTTTCGTCCATGTGAACTGTTGCATATAATAAATTATCTTTACCGTATTCTTGTTCTAAAAACTCTTTAGCATATTCAAAAAACTGCTTTGTATCTTCTGGCGTTTGATTATCAAAGAAATCATTGTCTGATGTAATTAAACCATCAATGTGTTTAATCGCGTCTGTTCTAATTTTTCTTTTGCCTGTATAATTCTGTTCGATTTTTTCATCAATCAAGTTATTAAAATTCTGTTTATTAGCATTTACCAAATCATAATTTAAGTAAGTTTTACTATGGTCTATATCTTCATTTTCATAATTATTATTTTCTCTTTGAACATGTTTTTGTATGCCCGTTGTATTTGTTCCAGATTTAACTTTTGAAACTCTAACAATGGAATAAGACATATAAAAATCACTCCTAAGCACAAAGGTTTCATGTGTATTTAATAGTTTAAGTCTAACACACTAGACTTATTTTTAATAAGTCGTTAATACGTGTGCTCTGCGAGGCTTAAACCTGTTTTTGCTAACGCAAAAAATGAGTGGCAAAATGCTAGCCACTCATAGTTCTAAACCAAAATATAATATAACTATTCAAACTGCTTTTCAGAACGTTTAAATACAATAATCGTCAAAAGACAACATAAAATAATAAGGATAGCCATGGCTACAAGAATATTACTATACACTCCAGAAGAATAATTTATAAATTCCAGAACTAGTTTACGATTAATCAATTGTAGTGACAATAAACCTCCTACAATTGCTATACCTGTTCCCTCTGATAAAAAACTTGTGAAATTTAGCAAACTCATTCCAGAAGCAACTTCTTCTTCAGAAAGACTACTTGATACTATTTTTGATATAACTGTTTTAGTAAAAGATAATCCGCCCATAACAAATATAAACATAAAAGTAGTCAACCACATACTAAACTCAACAAAAAATGCAATAGTTAAAAAACTTATAGAGATAGACAATGATCCTAAAATAAAAACAAATAATGATCCTTTTCTATCCACTAAAAAACCACCAAAATAACCAAAAACAATAACACTCATGGTTCCAGGAAAAATAACACTATTACCTATTGTCGCTACATTTACATGATAAATAGTTTTCATCATATAAGGCACCATTGATATAAAACCAGCTACTATAGAAAATATTAGCCCACCAGAAAACAAACCAAGCATAAACGGAATGTTTTTCCCTAGTTTAGGATTAATAAAAGGGTTAGAAACTCTTGAAATATGTTTAATAAAAATCACAAAAAAGATTGTGAAGAGTATTAAAAAAGTCCAATTATAATTTGTCGTAAATAACATAAAACATATAATACTTATAGACATTAAAACAATACCTACGATATCTAATGTATTTTTTGTTGATTTACCAGGTACCATTACTTTAATAAGAAAAGGTATAGTTACTATTGTAATCATAGGAAGTATAAGTAGGTAAGACCAATGAATATAATGTGCTATTATTCCCCCTATTGAAGGACCTAACCCTTCACCTAAAGCTACAATTGATCCTATAAAACCAAAGGCTTTGCCTTGTTTTTTTCTTGTAATATTTCTAGCTACAACCACCATAATCAGTGAAGGGAATGCAGCAGATCCTACTCCTTGTACTAACCTACCAAAAATCAAAATAAAAAAGTGATTGTGACCAATAAAAGCAATCAATGAACCAAGACAGCTCAAACTAATACCAATAATTAACAATTTTTTTATATTTATATAATCAGATAATTTTCCATATACTGCTGTTCCTATCGAAAAAGTTAACATATATGCAGTGTTTACCCAGTTTGTAATTCCAGGAGTAGTATTAAAATGATTTGCAATATCAGGTAAAGAAACATTTAAAACCATTTCATTTAATACACTAAAAAATGAAAGAATACAAAGCCAAAATAAAACGCTATAAAACAAACCTTTAAATTTTTTATATAAACTAAACAATTTTACCTCTTTACTTGAGGTGACTAAAGTTTATAGGGGTAAATTATTCTTTCACCTCATATAAATTCCCCAAATTTTTAAATAGACACTTCATAAAAAAATCCTCCTAAATTAGAATAGTTTAAATATATCATTTTTGTTCAGTAATATTAATATGTACACTATTTCCAAAATTTAAATTCATGTTGCCAAAAATCGATTTGTTTTTGCAATTGTTTTTCGTTCGCTTTTAAAGTCGATTTCATTAAGTCCGTTAAATCGACTGGCGAAATTTCTTTTATCAAATTCTTATATTTTGTTCTAGAATTTCTGTGAAGCTTTCCCCATTCTTCTTCATCACTCAATAACATAAAAACTATTGCTCTATCCGCAGTGCGTTGGATAGTTTTCCAATCTGGTTGCAAGATATGTAAATCACTAAAGCAATCATTCCAGTAATCCACCATATCTCTTTTAAGTTCGATTTCTACACGCCATAAATGTTCAGACATAACTTCAGCATCTGCATTATCTTTACGTTCTTGCTTTTTATTATAAATTCTAATAAATCTATTACTATCTCTCACGCCAAAATATTTTGTTTCTGGCTTACCATTACGACCATAAAAAATAGTTTTCTTAACTGCTTTATCAGACATTGCATAGTAGTCACTCAAATCATCTTCAAAATCAAAGGCTAAATCTAATCTTGTAAAACCGTCATCTTCCATGTAGCTTATTATATTTTGTTTTAACCAAATCATTTCATCTCGTGTAAGTTTGTTTGGATTAAATTCAATACGCATAT
>NZ_JAESKF010000011.1:0-37690 GCF_017891975.1 Staphylococcus sp. GDY8P131P | reverse complement strand
ACAATTATACGGACTTTATCTGATTTTCTTTACTTTTAACAAATAACACAAAGTTTTTAGCGTCTACTTTTGATAAAGTTTGTTCATTATTAGATAGCTTATCAGCAATGCTTTTATAATCATTTTGCTGTATAAATTTTTCAAATTCTCTAATTTGTCCCTTAGCATTATTCAAACTGATTAAATAGTAAGCAATTCCAATAATTAGAAGTGTTATAACAAGAATAACACCAAATATTATGTATTTTCTTTTTTGATTTGTATAATCCATATGTTAAACCCCTATTAATAAAATAAGTATTAAAGAAATGAGTTACCCCACCTCTTTAATACTGTAGGCTGTATCTTATCAAGAGTAAATTACTAAAAATCCATTAACATCAATGTTTTTACTTTAAGAACATATATTTAACGTGTTAAATCAAATGAAAAAATACAATGTCATTATTAGATGACAATTGATTACGGTCAGAAGAATGTACCACAAATAAAAAAACTAATTCCTTTTTATTTTATCGAGGAATTAAGCTTTTGACCTGCAACAATCACGCCCAATTTCGGAATATCTATAATATGATTTCGATCTTAAATTATCTACTTTAACTGACGCTACCTGCTCGTTAAAGAAGACCTATTTAAAAAAGTTTATACTGCACCTGCCTTTATTATGTAAGTAAAAGTAGTAAAGCTTTAAATTGGTTTTCAAAAAAGTAGGGTTGATTATTTCTTTTTCATCAATTATTATTGTGTTATTATCACAATATGAGAAAGGAGGCAAAAAGTAATGGGAATTGATTTCATTAATGTCGAGTTTAGAAAGCATGTAAAAGTTTCAGGGGATTTAGGTACAACGGTATCAGTATGTCCTTTTTCACAAAAACAAAAAATGGAAACACTACCGGAAAACTTTTTGCCTCCTTTTATATAATGGGCAAAAATTTATGAATCTATTGCATTTGTAAAAATGCATACGAATGATTAGGCACCGGTTGTTAAACTGGTGCCTTTTTTTTGTTTGATCAGTTCAGTTAGTTTGGAGAACCGAATCTTTAATCATGCTGTAGAAATATGGTGAGTTCGTTGATTTGGTTTTACAATATAAATAGATATGAGGTGAGGTTTATGGTGAAAGCAGTGGATTTAGCCTCCTAAAATCACAATATATTTTAGGAGGAAATAAAATGAAAAAGGATAGTAAATCTAAAGAAATGATTCAATCTGAAAAAAGGGGTTCTACTAGGCTTTTAATGATGGTACTCTCCCTATCTGTACTTGTAGGTGCAATTACGGCTGATTCAGTCAATCCCGTACTTCCACTAATAAGCAAAGATTTAGAAGCTTCGAAATCTCAAGTGAGTTGGATAGTTAGTGGTATTGCACTTGTTCTTGCGATTGGAATTCCGATTTATGGTCGAATCTCAGACTTTTTTGAGTTACGAAAGCTATATATCTTTGCCATTATGATTCTGGCAAGTGGTAGTCTTTTATGTGCAATTGCCCCGAACCTCCCATTGTTGGTTTTGGGAAGAATGGTTCAGGGTGCTGGGATGTCCGCAATTCCAGTTCTATCAGTCATTGCAATTTCGAAGGTTTTCCCACAAGGAAAACGTGGGGGAGCTTTGGGAATTATCGCAGGAAGTATTGGTGTTGGAACTGCTGCTGGTCCAATATTTGGTGGAGTAGTTGGTCAATATTTAGGGTGGAATGCCTTGTTTTGGTTCACATTTTTGTTAGCCATTATGATTGTTATTGGTGCCTACTACGCGTTACCGACAATTAAACCGGCAGAATCCGTAGGAAGCAATAAGAACTTTGATTTCATTGGTGGTTTATTCCTCGGCCTCACAGTAGGATTACTCCTTTTTGGCATCACTCAAGGAGAAACTTCTGGTTTTTCTTCGTTCTCATCGTTAACTAGCCTAATTGGTTCTGTTGTAGCTTTGGTGGGATTTATTTGGAGAATTGTTACCGCAGAAAATCCATTTGTACCACCTGTCCTGTTCAATAACAAGGATTATGTCAATACGGTCATAATTGCATTTTTTTCGATGTTTGCTTATTTCGCTGTTCTTATGTTCGTCCCATTACTAGTCGTTGAGGTGAATGGACTCTCTTCTGGACAGGCTGGAATGATATTGTTGCCAGGTGGTGTGGCTGTTGCAATCTTATCTCCCTTCGTTGGCCGTCTTTCTGATCGATTTGGGGATAAACGTCTGATAATTACTGGGATGACTCTGATGGGGCTGTCTACCTTATTCTTGTCCACCTATGCATCTGGTGCTTCACCTCTGTTAGTTTCCGTGGGGGTCCTCGGAGTAGGGATTGCTTTTGCATTCACGAATTCTCCCGCAAATAACGCCGCAGTAAGTGCACTCGATGCAGACAAGGTTGGTGTCGGAATGGGGATTTTCCAAGGTGCTTTGTACCTTGGATCAGGAACTGGAGCAGGTATGATTGGAGCATTATTATCCGCTCGACGTGATGCTACTGAGCCGATAAATCCATTATATATATTGGACGCTATGTCCTACTCAGATGCGTTCCTTGCAGCTACAGGGGCAATACTCATTGCCTTAATAGCTGGATTAGGTTTAAAAAAGCGTGGGTAATAACTTAGTTATGTAAAGATTAGTTATTGTTTAGTTCATCTTCTATAGTTTAAGCTGTAAATAAATAGCTTAGGAATCACGCAAATTTGAATTTCTTAGAATAGAATACTTTTAAGTAACTCAACTTTCGTACACTGTTTTATTGGTGCGAAAGTTGAGTATGTTAAGGATGAAACAATGAAAACATTGGTGATCGTTTCTCACCCAGATATGCCAAATTCTCGAATCAATAAAGTTTGGGTAGAAAAAGCAGCGTCTTATTCAAACGAAATTACCATTCATGATCTTTATAGAGAGTATCCTGATTTTATTATGAATGTAAAAAGAGAGCAGGAATTAGTTGAAAATCATGATAATATTATTTTTCAATTTCCATTATATTGGTATAGTTCTCCTTCATTATTAAAAAAATGGATCGATGAAGTGATTATATATGGATGGGCTTACGGATCAAAGGGTAAAAGAATATTTTATAATCGAAAATTAGGATTAGCTATATCAGCTGGCGTAAAAAAAGGTGAATTTACAAGTATGGGTAAAAACAAGCATACATTAACCCAGATGTTAACACCATTCAAATCTTTATGTGCATAGATTCATGCTGAATATGTACCAGAGTTTGTACTTTACGGTGCTAATTCGGATATGAAGGGCGAAGAGATACAGAAAAGTGCTAATGAGTATTTGCAATATATTAAAAAGTATTATTTAAGAGCATAAAACACTTCTGCGATCATGCCAACAATACTAGAAGAAAGCCCATTTCCCCTTAACACATTTAGGGAAATGGGCTATTGAAGTTATTGAAGGTTTTAGCGATTTCATTTTAGGTAGCCAATTCAAAGTGCCCAATAAATTCCAAGAAACACAAATCTGCTAAAACAGCTTGCCATGTAATTTTTGAACTTGATCCTTTAACCGTTCATTCTCTTCTTCTAACGCCTTTATACGGCTTTTTAAGGTTTTTATTAATACGTCCTCTGAACGAGGGCTTTTACTAGGTTTACGGGGGGTTAACTCACTTATCTGCATCCCTCTTAATGTCTCCACTCTAGTTCTAATATCTTTTTGTTTGTAAAGCCATGACTTTGAAACATTTGCTTTTTGTGCAACGGAATTAAAATTAATCTTCTCTTCTTTCAATGCCATCTCTGAAATTGTCTTTTCAACCCTAATTCTTGTTTTCTCCGACTTGTCTTTAGCTAGCTGAACTATGGCAGTTGTGTTACCTTTTCTAATCATTTTAATTCGTCTCCTTTAACGAATGAATAATCTGTTCTAATCTATTTTTAACACGTTCATTGGTTTCAACCTGACGCTGCCATTGGTTTTGTTTAGCCCTATTTAGTATTTCTTTAGTTCGCTCTAAGTGCTCTTCATGTTCAGTAAGAAATTGTTTACTTGTACAGAAATTCGTACAATCTAAACATGCATTTGCGTGAGGACATGGTCCTGCAATTACTGGTAACCGACAATAGCCATTAGGAAGTGCCTGTGCATTGATATTCTTTTTAAACCATTGAAGATCTGTATTGTCAGCTTCAGTATTTTCCTCACTTAAATCCAGAATGCTACCGTTATTCGTTACTAAGGTTTCCTTAAATTTCGTAAATTCCTTCTTTAGGGTTTCATCAAAAATATGTGCATATCTTGCCGTCATTTCCGGTGATTCGTGACCCAAGAACTTCTGGACAATATGTTGTGGCACTCCGTTATTTATCATTCTAGTGCCAACTGTATGCCGAAAGGCATGAGCATGAAAACGAAAAATTTCTCCGTTGCTGTCCGTTATCTTTTCTTCATAAGCTAGTTCATTTAATTTAACCCTAAAGGTATCTTGTTTCAATGGTGAGCAATCTTTTCGGGGAAACACATATACACATCCATCATCGAGTTCATCAGCCACCCTTTGCTCTTGAACTAATATCAATGCAGCAATTTCTTTAGAAATAGGAATGATATGCTCTTTCTTCATTTTCCACTGATAATACTTTAAAAAGCAATCCCCTTCTTTATCGGTTATGACGCTCCCTTTTTTCAATGTACAAAGTTCACTGATACGCATCCCGCATTCTTGAAGTACCATAACCATTGTAGCAATATAAGGTTCCAATTTATCTAATTTCCCATTTAATTGTTCAAGTATATGTTCATCAATATAACGTGGTAGTGCCTTCGGCACTTTAGGGTAATCTTCTTGAAAGATAAGGATCTTAGAAGGTGTATCCTTCCAGTCATATCTTTGAATTGTAGTAAAAAAAACGTCTAAAGTAGATATTCGTCCAGTTACAGTACTGGGTTTTAAACCTTTTAAATTAATATAATTAAAATATTGCTCAATTTCATTTCTAGTTAATTGATGAATCCTTTGTATACCTTCACAATTTTTGTTCATGAAATTAAAAAATTCTTTTAATTTTGAAGCTATATCTACTACGTGAGAAAAGCTAGCTGTGTTTAACATTAGTTTACAATATCGCTTAACTATTTCTTTAAAATAATTATTCTTAAAACCCTTAAAGTTGATCGTATATTCGTAGGATGTTGGGTTTACCTTATCTTCCGGTAATGATAATTTTCTTCGATTCCAAACATCTTTTTCCCATTCTTCCCCATCAAAATAGAAGTCCTCATAGAATTCCATAAACTGCTTAAGATGAGTAACGTAATAGGAATTCGCATGTACAGTAACTTTCTGCTGATTTACATCAAGTTTGTAATTAGTAGTCGTAGTTTTTACTTTTTGTTCTGTTAAGTAGGTCCGGTATTCTGTCAAAGCTTTTTTTATAGGCACTTCGGTTATCGATGTAATATTAGGATATTTTAAATTTAAAAATCCCATCATCCGGCTTATCACTGTTCCCTTTCTAATCCAAACGGATTTTGCATTCCAAGCTCCATTATTCAAGTGAAGGTAATAAAAATATTTTAATTCTGTTTTCAACCAGACATTTTCCACCTTATCGAAATTTACCCAACGATTTCTTAGTGACGGATTCTTACTTAACTCAATTGCACTAGGATGCGGACAAATTCTTATATCCCATCTATCTGCTGCCCAATAACCTTTTAAAACACTTGTCATATTAGCTATTTTTTTATTAATCTCTGTACTAGCGATAAGCTTTCGATTAGTTGCTACACTTGGAAATTTCATTGTCATGTTTCTCTCCCTTGAAGATACTTTTTATATTCATTCTTCATATCTTGATCAGAAAGATGAACATACGTATCAAGTGTTGTTTGTACATGGGCATGCCCTAATCTTTTTTGTACATATGCAGCATCCCATCCACTTCTAATAAGCTCTGTGGCATGCGTATGACGTAATATATGGGCAGTGAAAGTAATCCCTGTCCGTTTTCCTAGTCTTCTTATTAAGTCTAATACACTTTGATATTTTAGAGGGTGGCCAAAATAAGAATCTTTAAGATTAATAAATATATAATCATGATCTAAATCTTCCCCATATTCATGTACTAAGTAATCGGTATATAATGCCATTAATTCCTTACTTACATCAATAGTTCTTTTTTTTTTAAGTTTAATATAAGCTCCATTTTCATTATGATCTCTTGGCCTGATGTTAATCTGGTTATCCCATGTTGAAATATCTTCAATACGAAGGGATAATGCTTCTCCTATCCGAAGTCCCCCTTCATACATAAGCATAATAAGTAACTTATCTCTTTTGGTATGACATGCCTCAATTATTGCTTTGACTTGTCCATGTTCTAATACTTGTACAAGTTTCTTTTTGACCCTAAGCTTTAAAATATTTTTTTTATAGGATCTACCTTTAGAAATATGGTGAAGAAACCCCTTAAAGTTTCTTCCTCTTGCTTCTTTAGACATATCTATAGCTTTAAAATTTTCTGTGCGATTTAAATACTCTAAGAAACTAGTTACAGCGTTAAGTATGGAATTAACTGATGTTTCCTCTCTTTTAGCCTTCTTTGGTTGTATATCTATTACCTTTAAATGCCCTGCTGGATTTCTTAACCATCCTACAAAGTTTGCTAAATCCTCAAATTGTAAATCTCCTAATTCGATTCTACTTTGGCTCATAAATTCATAAAACAGCTTGAGATGATAACAATATGTTTTAATGGTATTTGGAGCTTTGCCCGTATTATCCAAGTACTTTATAAATCGCTTAACCGGTTCTATCACTTCAAATTCTTTATCTAGCAGTATGTATAACGGATATGATTTTTCCTCCACAATTACTTTCTGAACCTTCATCTTTCCACCACCTTTAAATACTTTAACTACTATTAATAATACCCTTATATATTTAATAGTTAAAGCACTGTAATTAAAAAATCCTAAACTTCGAGTACTTAGAGTACTCTAGTTTAGGATACTATGTTTAATAATTGATATTGAATACTTTCTTGAATAAAGATTTAATAGGCTTTTCTTTTTTATTAGTTTCTAGAGTTTTAGGTTTATATACTAAAAGTGGTTCTCCATAATCCCCTTTTTTAGTAGTATCAAAGAATCCTAAGTCTTGATAATATAATTCATCTTTTAAATTAGTATCATAAAGAAATATAGGTATGAACAGTTTATCTGATAACTTTTCCAATTGATTTACCAGCATTGCCCCCATACCTTTTTTAAATGAATGTAAGGCCTCAACTTCTATTAATACACCATAATCTCTGATAATTTTTTCTAAATACTTATTTTCTGATCGCCCAGCTAACCTAAACTGAATAAATGCTGTAATATCAGTGTTGTATACCATATAAGAAGGGCTATCATTCTCTGGAAATTGTTGTATATGAATATAAAATTCTTTTTTAGGAAATATGTTTATCATTTTATTAGAGAAGTTACGACTAAACACATCTGTTTTATTATTAAAAGCCATACCAATAAAATGATTTCTAGTCTTGCTGTCGCTATGTTTTATAGAATCTTTGTATTCTTTTAATGGTAATAGTTTTCTATATCCTTCGTGGTCAAAATCTAAATTCCCCAAAAAACCCCTCCTACATTATTCGTTTTTGTTGTTATCTTTATCAAACCAAGATGTTATTTTATCTTTTATTTCATCTAACTTACTATTTACTTTATTCAATTCTTCTTTCATTTTACTATCATTACCATTTTCTTTAGCTGTCTGTGCATTGTCTAGCTGGTTTACTGTATCTTGATAATCATTTGCTACTTTTTCTGCCTTATCATCATTAGCATTATTCTTTAGATTATTAACTTCGTCTTTTAATTCTTGAAGTTTAGATTGTGTATCATCATTAGAATTTTCAATGCTTGTCTTTGTATCTTCAACTTTACTCTTTAATTCATCATCTTTTTGTTGAACGTATTGATCTGTATTATCTTGTTGTGCTTGATTATTACTTGATTCTTGTGTTTCATCATTATTACTACATGATTTCACACCTAAAGCCACTAAAAGAATTACTAAAATAATAATGATAAATCCAAACCATTTATTACGTCTTTTGTACTTTTTATTTCTTTGTTCTTCATACATTCTTTGTTGATGTTCATAGAACCTTCTTCTATTTTCTTCGTTGATGTCATAGTTATTTCTTGATTGTCTTTCTCTCTCTCTTTCTCTTTC
Source organism: Staphylococcus sp. GDY8P131P (assembly GCF_017891975.1). Lineage (NCBI taxonomy): Bacteria > Bacillati > Bacillota > Bacilli > Caryophanales > Staphylococcaceae > Staphylococcus > Staphylococcus sp. GDY8P131P. Next base: position 29,485 of record NZ_JAESKF010000011.1, on the reverse strand, counting down.
ATATTCTTCTCTATATTTGTCAGTTCTTTTCATAAATAAACCTCCATACACAGTAAAATATTTGAGCTATTAGCGTCTGCCAAATTCTAAATACCTTTTTAATCTATCACTTGTATTATGCTTTCTATAAAGTTTAGCAATTGCTTTTTGGTTAATTTCATATTTCTTTTTTAAGTTATTTTTTAATTTTAATACTCTACTTATAAAGTATTCTCTATCTACAGTGTATTGTCCGTTTTTATCCGTTTTTATGTTGCCCTCTTCGTCTTTTTCAAGTAGATATTCAACACGTTCTAAATTCTTGAAATCATTAAAATCTTTAATTACATTAAAGGCTCCCTCTAGTTCTAAAAGTGGGTTTAAATCTGCCTTTTTGCTTGTCCCTTCTGTTAATGGTTTTAAGCATTTATCAAATTGTCTTATTTTTAGAATTTCCTTCTTTAATACTCCACTAACTTCATAAAAGTGAATTAAATCTCTCACAGCGTCCCTGTAAGCCTCATACTTAACTTGAAAATTCTCAAATGAATCTTTCAATAATTTTATATCAGTATAACCATGTTCCATAGAATTCAATTGAACTTTCAATGATTCTAAAGGGTCTATATCTTCTATATTTGAACTTTGTCTATGTACACTATATTGAACATTAAAATTATTTCTCATAACTAAATAATTAGTGTTTCTAATACTACGCAATTCACTGTCGATAACATCTTTATATTCTTCTAGCGTATTTACTACATTATCAATTAAGTTTTTCTTTTCTTCTTCAAATCTAATTGTATTTGTTACTTTCATCTAAATCACTCCTATTTTTAAAAAAAGAACGTGTTTTCACACGTCCTTTTATAGTTTTAAAATGGTAAATCATCATCAGAAATAGATTTATCGTTGCTATTATCTTCTTCTGCTGGGCTTATAGCGTCATCTTCTGACACGTCATCTTTTTTGTTTTCTTTTTTGCTTTCTAAAAAGATAGTCTTTTCAACCAAACACCTAGACATATTAATATTATCCTTTTTATATGTTTCAGTTGAACCTTCAATTATAATTAGATTACCTTTACTTTGATAATCAACTAAACTTTCAGCTTGTTTTCCCCATACAACACAATTAATAAAATCTGTTCTATCATTATCAAACTGCCTAGGTACAGCTATGTTAAAGAAAACATAAGACTTATCATTTTTACTTTTTCTTAATTTTAAATCAGTTGCGATACGTCCACTATATATTACTTTGTTTATCATAATTTTCTTCCTTTCTTTATTTAGATAACATTTTTCTAACTAGAAGTTTTGCACCACTTCCAGCCATTCCAGTCGCCATTCGCCCACTTCCAGTAGAGTAAACCATTGATCTAATAAAGGAAGGCGATTTAACTGTAATAATAAAGAATCCTATACCTAATAATAATGTGCCTACGTCTAACTTTGCGCCAAAGAATAAATTTATTCCTCCAAAGAAAGTAAACACTTGTAATGGTAATTGAATACTAATTGCCAATAATTCGCGCCACCATACACCTACATAATTATTTTCATCTGCTAATAATGAAACTGCTACCAACGGGGCAACTACTTTCATTATTATTAAATCAGCTATCCTACTAACAAATTGGAAAATAAATATTACAGTAAATACTAAAATCAATAGAATAAATAGAATAAACATAATTTGACTACCTGCCATAGTCCCCATAGAACCTAGCATTTCTTTAAATCCGTCTTGACCTTTTTTTAAAGAACTCCATTCTTTAATAGTTTCTAAATAACTTTTTTGACCTACATCTAAAAATGCCCTAGTGGCTGCATAAGATAATTTAGTCATTATATCAACTAGCCATGGTAAAGCTGCCACCAATAACGAACTCGGTAATAATTGTGCTACATAATAACCTGGGCTTTCAGCGTTACCTTCTGCATTTTGTTTCATAACTTGAACCATTTTAAAAGCAAACACACATACTGCTATTGAAGTGATTAAGCTATTAACCAATATAGACGCATTTGAAATGTAATCACTTGAAATACTATTAGGGTCAATAAGTATTTTATCTAACAACCATATAAAGAACTTTAAAGGCTCATAAAATAGCGTATAAAGAAATTGAAATATAAAATTCATCATACCGTCTGCAATACCATTAGTTAGGTCTTTAACAGCGTCTTTAATCCAATCCATTCAACCACCTCAACTTTCATTACAAGTATAACAGATTTTACATTACATGTCATGTCATGTAATGTAAAATCCTACTTTTATTTAGCTTGTTTTTGTTTTAATTTTTCATAAAATGCCTTTTTAGAATCATTAATTTTTTGTTGCTCGTCTTTCTTATCTTCTTGTTGTTCTTCATTTTTGCTTTTACTCTCTTTTACTTCCTCATTTTGTTGTTCTTCTTGTGCTTGTTGTTCTTCCTCTAACTCTTTCTGTCTTTGTTCTTCTTTATATTCTTCTAGTTTTTGTTGTTTAATTTTCTCTTGTTTTTTATCCCATTCTTCTCTTAATCTATTATGCTTATCAATCATAGATTGGTTCTTTTTACGTTTATATTCATTTTGAGGTGCTATATATGTTTCAGTTAAATTAGGAAACATTTTGAAATATGCTAGCTTTTTAATGATTTTGGGATTTCTATTCTTGGTTATGAGAATAGCTTTGTCTTGTTGCATATTGCTTATTTCATCTTCATTTAGTAACGCCCTTCCAGTGTAACTCACGTTTTTATTTGATGATTTACTTCTGCTATCTTTACCACTAGAAGAACCTTCACTGCTTGTTTCAAACTCTACAGTGGCGTTACCTAATTCTTCTTTTATATATTTAGCTGTATCGTTATTTACATTACCTAAACATAAAATAACAGCATGGTTCCCTATAATAGCGTTTGCTTTATCTTTATTATACTTGTCTACAGCTTGTGAAATAGATTGAACAATTGTTGTTATACTAATACCATACTTACGACAAGTTGCTAAAGTTTCTTCATAGTCTGGTATTGCGCCGATATTTGGCCATTCGTCTAGTAAAAAATCTACTGGGACTGGAAGTCTAGCACCGTTTTCGTCCCCTAACCTATATAACTGTTGAAACATTTGAGAGAAGAATAAACTAGAAAGTGATTGAACAGTGTTCCCCAAAACCGGCAACATTACATATATAATAGTTTTTCTTAATCCTACATCTCGTAAATCAAAATCAGAATCGCTTGTGTAACTTCTAATTTCGTTATCAATGTAGTTTCGTAAATCGGCTACAAAGGTTAATATAATACTTGCTCTTGTTCTTCCTTCTGATACTGCAAAACCAAATTCATAGCTTTCTCTAGCTGGGTGGTCTTTAGGTAATTCATTAAAGCGATTATCTAATTCAACTGATCCTTCGTCATCATGATTAGGTTTATTGTTTTGAATAAATTTAATAATATTTCCTATAGTTCGTTTTTCGGGTTCAAATTCATATTTAGCATATAGCAATAATGAATTTAGTAATCCTACAGAAGATTTATACCATACATCTTTATTCATTTTAGAATCCCCAGCTGATTTAATAATTAATTCAGCTACAATTGAACAATCAGAATCTTTATCAATATAGTCAAAAAAGTTTTGTCTATCAGAGGCTAAAAAGTTTTTGAAATTTACAACTCTAACATCATAGCCTTGCATACGTTTAATATTAGCTGTTTTTTCGTAAACTTCGCCACTAGGGTCAGTTACAACTATTGATTGTTGATTTTTAACAATAACATTAGGTATAACATAGCCAGCCGATTTAAAAGAACCTGGCCCTCCTACTACAAATATATTTCTATTAGGGCATTTGGTATCAAAATCTTGTATCACTAAATTCTTTTTATTTATAGAAGTTGCTTTACTTTCTAATTCGCCTAAAAGTGTAGTCATTCCTTATCACTTCTTTCTTCTATTAATGATTTATCTAAACTGTTGTAAACATAGTTTGTAATGTCGTTTTCTTTCATTTTTTTATAATGACCTTCTGAAAACAATTCACTATCCTCAGCAAATTTAGCTGATCCATGAGAACCATGTTTAGCAATTTTATAATCTTGATTTTTTTCATTACCGTCTTTACTCTCAAATAATTGTTTTATTAGAATATATATACAAATAATTGTTGCTATTCCACCTATTACAAAAAACACTGTATTTTTATCAGTTATAAAACCAATAATAGTGCTTATTGGGTGTTTAGCTGGAGGGATAAACAACTGTGATATGTCGCTAAATATCTTTTGCTTATTGCTAGTATTACTTAGTGTGTTTAATGCGTATGCTAATATTTGCGCTAAATATATTAATACTAGCCAAATAATACCAGTTAAAATGAATATTCCTTTTTTCATTTTCTTATCCTCCTTTTAATCGAATGAAAACTGAACTTTGTTTTCTTTTGTTAGTATCAACTTACAATCAAATGACTTTCCACTTTTTTTAGATTTAAAGCCTTTTAATTTTTTAGTTGTCTTACTTTCACATAATGCTTTTACTACAGTTGGAGGTATACTCTTTTCTAACAGTTTTTTAGGAATCGTAAATTCACAACCGTTATTGTACTCTGTACAACCATAAAATCCTTTTCTATCTATTAAATAGCCATTATCACAAGCAGGGCATTTTGCGATATTGTTAGATGATACTTTCTCTTTGGCCACTTTTTGTATAATTTCTTTATTTTTAACTTCTTCGCTAATTGTCTTTTTTATCATTTCATTAATGGTATTTATAAATGAATCATCATCTTTTTCTCCTTTACTAATACCATTCAAATATTTTTCCCATTGTCCTGTTAAGTCTGGTTTTGAAAGTAAATGTCCTTCCAATAATAGACAAGCTAATATACCATTTTTAGTAATATAAATTTTGTTTTTTTGTACTTGAATATATTTATTCTTCTTCAAATTTTCTATAATGTCAGCTCTAGTTGCTGGTGTACCTAAACCTTTACTTTCTTTAAGTGTAGACTTTAATCCTTCATCTTCTAGTGTTTCTATAGGATTGGCCATTGCTTTTAATAATGTTTTTTCTGTATATCTTTTTGGAGGTGTCGTTTCTTTTTCTAGCAAATCTAATTCAATATCTACTTCTTCATTTTTTTCAAAATTAGGAATTGTTTCTTCGGAAGTTTTTTGTTTATTTAACAAAGCCTTAAATCCCTTATCTTGAATAATTTTACCTTTCACTTCAAAAATGAGCTTTTTAACAGCAATTTCTATAGTAGTCGTTTCATATTGCTCTTTATCCATAAAGTTCATGGCCACATTCTGTAATATACTTTTATAAACATTGATTTCTTCTTCTTTTAAATCTACTTTATTAAAATCATTTCCAGTTATTAATATTGCGTAATGATCTTCTATTTTAGTAGGATTAATCAAGCTGTTATTAGTTAATTCATTATTCAAATTAGTATTAGTTATTTCTTTTAAATAATCTATATTTTCTACTAACATTTCTTTTTCATCTTCTGTGATATATCTTGAATCAGTTCTAGGATATGTGATTAATTTCTTTTCATATAATGTCTGTGCGATTTCTAATGTTCGTTTCGCACTTATTTTATATTTATCATTCATATCTTCTTGTAAAGCTGATAAGTCATAAAATTTAGGTGGCATTGTATAGCCTATTTCTTTCTCAATATCAGTAACTATTCCTTTTTGTGTTAAATCTGTAATGTCATTATCAAACAAGAATTCGTGCAATTCATCTTCACTATCAAATTTGTTTTTTAACTCTGTTTTTACTTCTTGTTCATCTTTGTTAATAGTCGCTGAAACTTTATAAAACTTTTTGCCTTTAAAACCTTTGATGTTATTTTCTCTGTTGTAAACCATGTTTAATGTAGGACTAGATACTCTACCAATGTGAATAACACCGTCATTACCTAATTCTCGTGAAATTTTAGTAAAATGACGTGATAAGTTAATTCCTACTAACCAATCACTTAATTCTCTAGCCCTGCCCTCTTTGTAAAATCCATAAGTTTTTTCTTTAGGTAATATATTTTTAAAAGCCTTTCTTATACTACTTTCAACTTTAGAAGTAAGCCACAATCTTTTTATAGTAACTTTATCTGTTACTTTCAATTGATTTAAAATTTTATATGCTATATTTTCGCCTTCTCTAGCTGGGTCAGTAGCAATAATAACTTCATCAATCTTGTTTTCTTTAAATATATTTTTAATGTTGTTAAATTGATCTTTCGTTTTGTCAGATACTTTAAATTGAAAATCGTCTTTTTCTAACAATATAGGATATGTGCTAAAATTCTTATATTTTTCGTCATATTCTTGTGGTTCTTGCAATTCGACTAAATGACCAACTGCCCAAGTTAAAAAACCACTTACATTTAATTGTTCATCTGAAACTTCCATATACCCATTTTGTTTTTTCTTTTTTGCAAAAACAGTGCTTAAATCCATTGCTTGTGAAGGTTTTTCACATAGAATTAAAGTGTTCATAAGTATCCCCTCTTTCTATTCTTGATTCATACTTACTAAGTTTCTTTGTGTTAGTTCTTCGATATTATCTATCTTTTGTTTACCTTCTTCTTCTGTTAGTTGAATTTTGCCATATCTCATTGAGTAGTCAGAGTTTTTTTCTTTTTTGTTTGTGATTGAAAGTTTAATAGAATAAAGCACTTCATCATCATTATCTACGTCTTGATAAAGTTTAATGTCTTTAGTTTCCTTTTCTACACCTTTAGTTTGTGCTGATTGATTTTGCATTTCAGCTTGTTTTTGCATTTTTTCAGATAATATATCTTTCATATGCTTGTAACCTTTATAATCATCATTTTCATAACCATATTCAATTAGACCTTTTATCATATCGTTTCTTTCTTCTGTAGTGTCTACTGTTTTTTCTTCATTATCCTTTTTACTATTTTTCTCACTTTGATTTTGGCCACAACCAGCCAAAACCAAAGTGAATAAAATAACTATAGTTAATAATTTTTTCATATTCTCCACCTACTTATCATAAATAAATTGCATACGTTGTGTTTCTTCTTTTGTAAATTCTCTTGAACTTATTACTCCTTCGCCTTTTACGTTGGCCTCACTAACTATAATTCCACCGTCTTTTTTAACCTTTTCTACGAACATTATATGTCCGTATGGTGCTGGTGCACCAAAGTTACCAGGTTTTATAGAGGCTCCAGCGCCAGCTTTTGGTTTACTACCTACTTCCCAACCTTGTGCTTTTGCATTATCTCCCCAATCGCCACCATTACCCCATGTTAAAGGTACTGGTTTACCGATTTCTTTTCTACGTTGATGTACATACCATGTACATTGTCCCCATGGATATGATTGTCCGTTATATTTCGATTTATCGGGTTTAGGGAATTCGCCTTTAAAATCAAAGCCTTTACCGTCTGAACCTCCACCACTACTTTCAGTTGAACATTTGGCCTCTTCGCCACCGAATGACTTCATGATTTTTTTAACTGTAGGTACCCAGTTACTATTTAAGTCTGTCGGGTCATTGCTAGCGCCAACTGGTGCGTATTTTGGCCCGATTTTTTCGGGCGTTGTTAAACCTTTAGAAATATATAAGTCATATAAATTTTTTGCGCCTTTATCAAGTCCTTCTTCAATTGAAGGATAAACTTGTAAAGGTCCAGCCCCCATTATTGATAGAGGGTTTTTTTGTTTTGTTGCGTTTGGCCCTTTGCCCCACTCTGATTCAGAGGCTACAATTGCCATAAATAATTTTGGTGGTATTTTATTTTTTTTAGCAATTTTGACCATATCTTTAGCTTTACCTTCTAACGCACCACCTTTGGCATTTTTTTCAAAAGTAGAAATACCCGAACCGTCTACACTTCCACCAGTACACGCACCAGTTGCTGTTGATTCAGCCTCTTTCATTTTTTGGTCGCCACTCTCATTAATCTCTTTCGTGAAAGATCCTACAAGATAAGCAACCATTATAAAAATAAGAAGGAAAAAACCTATAACTATAGCTATTACTGGTTTTAATATTTTGGATAATGCTTTTTTCTTCATTAGCATTGTTATCCCTTTAGCAATAGCAGTCCACATGATACTTTACCTCCCTCTTATTTTTTCTCTAATTTCTCTATATCTTTTTGAATTTCTTTTTTCTTGTCTTTATCTTTTGTGTTGTCCTTTTCTTCTTTTAGTTGTTTGATTTTAGCTTTATTTATTTCTTCTTCAACTTCATCATCTTTTAGTTTTTTATTAATATCTTCAGCTGATTCAACATAACCTTCTTCGGCTGACGCTAAAGCCAAACGTTTGCTTTGTTCTTCGTAATTACCTGTTGAGCCTACACTAAATGCTGTTCCGTCTTTGTCTAAGATTTTCTTTTCTAGGCTCAAAGTATCGTTGTTTTCAAAGTTGTAAGCTAACTCTCTTATTTTATTTTGCTTACCTTCTTTATATAATTGTTCAATTACATAAGGTGTGTTTTTACTGCTTAATTCAATTAATTCTTCATATTTCTTTTCTTTTTTTAATGGTTTTTCAATATCTTTTTTGTTAAAGCTATCGTCATTTTTCATTCCTTTAACTGCTTGATCGACATTGCCATTATAAAGATTTTCATACACTTTACTTCTTTGTTCTTGCTTATCTGCTTGTGCTATTTTGCTATCTAATTCTTGTTGTTTTCCGTTTATAATCATAAATGAAATTAGGCTTATAACTATTGCAATACCAACAAAACCAAGTATTAAATTTCTAATGTATTTTTTTCGTGTTTCTCTATTGCGTTTTTCTTCATTCAGTAAATACTCTGTCTGTACTTGATTTAATTCATGTCTTACAATCTCTTTCAATTTTTCAAAAGTTTCTGCATTATTAACTTTATGGAAGAAATCATCTTTTTCTTTTGATAAAACTTCAAATTTATTGCGATAATACTTATCAAACGTGTATTGTGATAATGTACTCATTATTAACAATTTATACTGTTCTAAATTATTTATTTTAGGTTTAGGTAAATATTCATGCCCTTTAAATGCTATTTTTATATCCTCAATATTTTTAAAAAATAGGTTTGCTGGGTGCATAACAGTTATATTGTCCTTTAATGGATCAACTTTTAACACATAATCCATTAAAGATAATTTGAGTGCTTTGCTTTCTTTTTTTGCTGATAGGAAGGAATTATATTCATTGTCAGTGTTGTAAATGATATGAAAATAATCGCCTTCCTTTTGTAAATCTTTAACTTCAAAAAACAATTCATTAGGTTCTGTTAGGTCGTATCTAATTTCATCTATGTCTGATATATGGCATAAATCAACATTGATGATATATTCTAAGTGGTTATGTTTCCCTACTAACGTTCCTTCATTAAAATTTCTGATTTTCATGAGATTACCTCCTATTCATAAATCATTTCTGCTTGTCTTAATTCTTCTTCTAATTCTGCTAAATCAATATCTGATAATCCTAGTTGCTCTACATAATTCGGCTCTATGTCTGCTGATTCTTCATAAATCGTTTCATATAAATCTTTATTCCAAAGTCTTGTTTCTTCTCTATCTAAATCAATTCTTATAAATGCTCTTTGTGTTCCGTATAGTAGTAATGCCTCGCCCTTTTTCTTTTTAGTTAAATGAGATATTTCTTGATCGCTAAATTTCAATCCTAATTTATCAACAACATCATCAACGCCTACGTTATCCATTCCAAAGAAGAATTTAGTATGACTATTTTCAATAATAGCTGAACCTATTTCTTGTGATGTTCTAAGAATATCTTTTATTTGTTGAGTAGAGGCAATGGCACCACCACCATATTTTCTAATACGCTTATATGCTTGATAATAGAAATCTAAGCTATATTCATTTGTTGCTAAGAAGTGTAATTCATCAGTCATTAATACCGTTTCTGTTGTTCTATCTTTTGTAATTTCGTCCCATAAGAAACTAAATATATTTAAATATGCTGCACTTTGAACATCTTTTTCTGTTTGTAATGGTTTAAGGTTAAAAGTAACAATTTCATTATCTAACTTGATGTTTGTATAACCGTCAAAAATTGTAGTAGTACCATGTTCCATTGTGTAATCTTCTATGATAAGCGTTAAGTCCTTTAATACCTCATATTTTTCTGGGTCTAAGTCTTTTAGTTTGTTATATAATTCTGTTAAAGTTGGATAATCTTCGCTTTTGAAATCTGATAATTTCGCATTACCTTTAAAGCCTTTATCTTGATATAACTGTCTTAAAGTTGAAGATAATACAGATATTTCTGTTTGAGATATTTCATCTTTAAGAACTCTAAAGAAGGTTTTCAACTTCCCTATTTTAGAACGAACTAATGTGTCAATTTGACTTTCTTGTTCGTTGCTTTCCGTTAAAACATCTGATGTTGTTTCATTGTCTGTTTCATCTTCTTTTTCAAATACTTCTTCTGAAAATATTTCAAATGGATTAATTTTGATATTTGAACTTGTTGAAATATTTACAACTGTTCCACCGTAATATTTAGTTATATATGAAAATTCATCTTCGGGATCAATGATAAATTGTCTTATAGATTTTTTTACATTGTCTAAAATCATTCTCATGTTCAAAGTTGATTTACCTACACCACTTGTACCGATAATAGTCATATTTTTATTTAAAGTTTTTTCTTTGTTATTGAAATCAACTGCTACTAATGAATCTGTATTTTTGTTAATTCCAAAAACTGATGTATTAGGTGTTAAATCAATAATTTCTGAATCATCAAACATAAAGAAATGCCCTGCTGTTGCTGTATCCATATTTTGTTGTGTAAACGCTGATAAGAAGTTTCTATTTAACGGAAGAACTGTATGAAATGATTCTCTCATTGCGTTTGTAGGTGTATGTGTTTTAAGTCTTAATCTCGTTAAAGTACGCTTAACATCTTTTTCTAGCGCTTGTATCTTTTCGTATGAATCGCCATTTAACGTGATATACATATACATGTACATAAATCCTGTTTTTTCATCTAAAAATTTATCAAGTTGTTTTTTACTACTATCAATTTCTCTTTTAATTGTTGCATTTCGTTTCGGGTCTGTAGTACGCATTTGTTCTGCTTTTTTGTTTTTAATTGAGTTGTTTAAATGGTCAATCATTTTTTCAATATTTGCTGGTCTAATAAATTTCGTTATTTGGATATTTCCGTTTTTCTTTAGTAGATTTGATAAGTACGCCCCTTTTACTGATTGAGGGTAGTCAACTACTAATAAATTTTTAATATAGTTTTCGCCAGTTTCTATATGTGATTTTTTCTCTATCCAACTAAATGGATAAATACTATCCACTGAATCTGTATCTAATACTTCTGTTATCCTTTGAAAAGATTCATTGTAAATTTTGTTTGTTGCTTGTTCTTGTTTTCTCTTTTTTAAAATTGCCATATTCAAAAACTCCTTTCGTTCTAATTACTAAGATGATAATCGTTATATCCTTTATAATCATATAACGCATAAAACTGGTTTAAGTATTCGGTTTGGTATATAGGTCTAGTTTCTAAACCGTAATGTGAAAATGCTTGTTGTAATGCCTCTTTATTAAGATTTATCTTTTCATGTAGTCTGTTCACTGCATGATCTAATTGTGCTACCGTATTTTCTGTTATTTTTTCTGAGAAGAAAATATAATGTTTTTTTGTACTCATTTCGCCTTTTGCTAACTTTTCTTGTAAAAACAATATGCGACCAGCTATTAATTGGCCTCGTCTTGTTGGTTTGTTATCGTTATTTTTCATATCAAGTAATACTTGTCTATAAAGATTCTTTATATAGTTTTGTATGTTTACTGGTTCAGTAATAGTTTTAATCATTGGTTCATCATAAAGAATATTTGAAATAAAAGATGAATATTCTTCTAATAAATCATTTTGTTCAAATTTAGTTAATAACTCTGTATTTACACCAGTTATATTTAAACCTCCACTAATATAACCGTCTTTAGTAACAACATAATCTTTATAAAAACCAGCTATTAATGAATCATCTTGAATACTTTGATTCCGTCCGTCCCCTTTTATATATCTATTTATAATTTCAAATTGTTGTTCGTTATTTTTATTTTGTTTATTCTTTTTTTTAAACATCATCATCACCCAATCTTTCTTTACTTTTATAAAAGTAAACTTTTTGCCTTTTAGTAAATTGCTGTGATTGTTTCAAAATATCAATCATTCTTATATTTTCTTTTGTGCTAATTGGTCTAATTGTTAGCAATCCATATATTGTTAAGCCAAAAATCAAACCTACTATAAACACCATAAAACCAGTTACTAAGTTAAGTAATCCCATTAAAAACGTTACACTAAATGCAATTACTAAAAACAGTAAAAAAGGTATAAATACGATTGCTAACTCTTTACCATTTAAATTTAAAAATATTTTATAGCTAGCGTCTACATTACGAGGTATTATATTTTCTTTAACTTTCTTTTCTTCGCCTAACATATCAAGCATTATATCTTTAACTTGTTGCTCAACGGACATATAATCCACTCCTTTTAAAAGAAAAAGCTACATTACTAGAATGTAGCTTTTGTTGTGTTTATTGAAATAGGTTGTATACCCATGGAACCAACCAAACAAGTGCTGCACCAAGAGCTACACCAGCTAATGCCATTCCGACACCTCTAAACATTTCATTTTTTGTCATTGGATCGTCGATAGTCGGTAATTTTTTAATAACTATCCATACACCTGCACAGATACCAACAATAACAATAATACCAGTTAAGAAAGTTTGAATTTGTTGTAATCCTTGTTCAATTTTCGGACCAGGGTTAGCCGCCGCAAATGTTGGATTTGCTAAAATAAAACTTAAAAATGCTACGTAAACAGTTATTAAACTAATTTTTTTAATCATAATTAATCAACCTTCCTTATATTTTTTTCTTTTCTAACTCTTGGTTTAATTCTATTTCACTACGAGAAAGCGAATTATCTTGTTTCATTTCTTTAGATAATTTTACTGCCTCCTCAAAAGTGTCTGCTGATGTTAAATCTTTTTTATTTCCGTCTTTATCAAAAACAGAAACAGAATACCCTTTTTCTGTTGCTACAACTTTAGGGTCATTTTCTAAAGTGCTTTCGTCATATCTAGCGCCAAAGAATTCTGTAAATCCCATTGCTATTTGTCCCGAGGCGTTTTTTAATTCTTCAAATCCTAACCTCATTGAAGGAGAAACAGTTAGCTTTTCTTTAGCCTTTTCAATGAAACTATCTTTAAAATCTGAAATTAAATGTTCTGACTTACCATTAATTTCATTTTCTAAAGTAACCATGCTTTCATTATCAGTGACTTTTTCAACACTAGAAATGTTGATATTACCTTTCAATGCTGTTGCTGTAAGTCCCAAACTTAACGCTAAATCTTCTTTAGCATTTTCACTAACTTTATTTGTATCGGTCAATCTCTGCTTTCGTTCCTGTTCTAATTGGGTGTTATATTGTAATTGCTTTTGTCGATTGTGATACTCATTAAGTTGGTCATAGTTTGTAAGTGCTTGATTTTTTGAATTATAAATAAATAATTCATCATCTACCATTTCGTAATTGGTTTCATTACCAAAAGTGTTTTGAACAGCCTCTTTATAAGTGCTACCAGAATTCAAATAATACATATCATTATCTTTATTGGCGTATAAAAGAACTTTTTGTTTATCCTCTCTATCTTCGGCCATTACTAACTTATTTTCTTTTCTATCTGTAGCAATGCCTTTGATATTAAAAGTATTAACTTCATCATCTTTCACACCAAATCTTGATTGATAATTTAGTTTGCTCTCATATTTTTTTTGCTCAATAGATCGCTTTCGATATTCTTCAATACGTTTACGAAATGTTACGTTATCCAATTACAACCCACCTTTTCTATTTGATAAATCAATTATAACATAACCTTACATGTCATGTCATGTAATTTATACAACTTTTTAAACTTTTTTGTCATGACATGTCATGTGTAAATGTGGTATTGTGTAATTAACTAGAATTACACGAAAGGACAAAAAAGGAGGTTATATTACTATGAATAATAATGAAGAAAATTCAGTCTTTTTATCAAAAAAGAAAAAAGTATCACTACATTTGTTAGTTGATCCCGATATGAAAGACGAGATTATCAAATACGCACAAGCAAAAGATTTCGATAACGTTTCACAAGCTGGTAGAGAAATCTTAAAAAAAGGATTAGAGCAAATTAAAAGTAATAAATAATTTATGTATTAGGCAACACCTCACTTAAATAACTCACAAACAGTAAAGATTATACACCTTTTCGGGTGTATAATCTCTTTTTTTTGAAAATTTAACTTTAAAACTATTTAAATAAAAACATTGGATTGTTTTCCATATTTTTTCTTCTCATAATCGTTGTATGCATTTCTTCAAGTTCAGCAATGATACTTCGCATTAAATAGCCTTCCATATTAGATACCTTTTCTTGTTTTTTAACAAGGTAGCCTTTAAATCGTTTTAAAACTAATAGTAATTCTTCATCTATATCTTCTAACATATAACCTGTATCGTATTTGTTATTAAATGATTTTCTAGCTTTTAAAATAACTGATTTAATACTTTTAACTTCTTCATAACTAAAATTATTAATATAACTTTTACTTAATTCGGGGAATTCTTGAAGTTCTATATATTTAAGAGATTCTTTATCATGAGTATTTGAAAAATGATTTGAATGATTTGAATGTTGGTTTATATCATTCATATTATTCATATCATTACTTTCAGTATCAATAAAGTCAGTATCAATAAAATCAGTATCATTTGTGTGTCCTTTTGACATTTCTAGGCGTGTTGTTTCGACATTTCTAGACGTGTCCTTTTGACATTTCTGGACGTGTCCTTTTGACATTTCCTTATCTTGTAAGGGCTCAACTTCATTTTCAGCCTTATCTATTTCATAAATATCATTTTTAGTTATGGCTGGTTTTAATAAATAAAGTAGATTTGGTTTGTTTAAACCCTGCCTTTTTTGAATTAGTAAATCTACATTTTCTAATTCTTTTTTAATTTTAGTGATTTTTTTGTTCCCACAATTTAATATCACTTCTAAATCAGCAACTGTATAAATGAAATATATATTACCTTCTGTATCTATCCAGTTATTTTTAATAGATAATTGTAGGCGATCTCTCAATATTGCGTAAGCAATTTTAGCGTCATTCGATAAATCTTTATAATTAGGATTAGTAAAAAATACTTTAGGTAATTGGTAAAAGCGTTCTTTATAATTTTCTTCTACCGTAAAAAATTGTTTAGACATGATAAAAACTCCTTTAAATGTTTATTTGAAGGAGTTTAAGTAATATCGTTATTTACAAGTGATGAATAAGGTTATATAATATTATCCGTTATATATAACTTAAAGACTTGTTGCTTTTATCTTGTAATGTATCGAGCTTGTATATATAATAAAGATACAAACAAATAGTAAAAGTAAATAACACATATTATTTAAACTCTTTAGACATCTAACAACCGCCAAGCGTTAGGTGTCTTTTTCTATGTTCAATAGTAACACTATTTTAAAAAAAATAAAAACTTTTTTGTTGCCTCACAGGTCAATTATATGCTTGTAATGAAATGTATTTGATAACAAATCTCTAATATAATTAATACATCTAAAATTATGAGGCCGATAAATCATGAATGAATACCGTATACAAAAACTATATAGATACATTTGTTTAGAATTTAAAAACCAGCGTCAACTCATAGGCAAGCGACAAGAAGAAGTTGCATTTGATTTGAGTGTGACTGCTGGTCATCTTTCACGTATCGAGAATGGTAAAAAACCTAGAATAGCATTACATACATTTTTAGTAATGTCTGAATACTATGGTGTAGACTTTCATAAGGTAGTTAAAAATGCAGAAGAAAAAATGGAATTGGATGAAGGAATGTAGATATTAAAGGTCATCAATACTAATATCTACCATTTCTTCTTCTTTTTCTTCTATTTTAGGCGTTTCAGCTTGTTTTAATTGATCCTTACGTTCCATTGCGTCTTTAAAACTTTCTTTATTACGTTTAATAGGCTCTGTATGCTCTTTTAAGGGCGCTGTGTGTTCTTTTGAAGGTATTGGAGGGTTTTCCCCTATTTCTTCAATATAGCGCCTCAATGCCTCTCTTATGTGTGCTGTTTTGGTACCTCTAGGAACATTTTCTAAAAAATCGAAGATTTGAGGGTAATCTTCTTTTTTTATTTTCAGAAGATGTTTAGTTTCTTTCTTATCCATAATTATTTACTTTCTTGCTCTACTTTGTTTTTTAACAATTCCCCCAATTTTTCATATCCACGAACATTACTAAACTGGCTATCATCTGCTTTCTCGAATACATCTGAATAATAATGACTTAATGAATCAAAATGAATGTTTGCACCACCACCAGTAACAATAATTCTGTCAATTGAATTTATATTACCTACAGTGATTTCAAAGTTACTCATAACTTCTTCTATCAAACTATCCTGTTCGTTATAAAATTCATCTTTAAAGTCAATAACTGTTTTTTGATTAAGTTTACATTGCTTGTATTCTAATCCTTTTTCAATCATACGTGGTGTGATTGAGGCACCTTCTGATTTTTTAGATACGTGACTAGCAATTCGTTTATAAAAATCAATAGTACCTTTGTTTATAACAAAACTTTCTTCCTCTACACGTTTCATATTTTGATAAGTATCAATAATTGTAGTACCACTACCAAAATCAAGAACACTGTACTTACCTTCTGTAAATGCTTTGAATACTTTTCCGTTTTCCATATTAAGATCAAGCAAAGTTCCCATAGGTTGAGCTACTATCTTAACGCCTTTAACATTAATTGTTTTAGCGATACCATCAATTTCAATTAAACGACTTTTATTTAAAAGTTTTTCAAACTTAGCTTGTTTATCAGTTCCTATTTCATTACTTGGCATACCAGTAGCAATTACAACGTTGACAACTTCTTCTGGCACTTCTCTTGCTAATAATCCTATAGAACATTCAACCAAATCTTTGAAAGATTTAATATCATATCTATCATTTGTTGAGGCAGTATCTTTACCAGTATTCGTAGTTTTATCTAAATCATTACCAAATAGTAATACTTCATCATTATTCCCATTGATAATAAATTCTGATACATCTAATTTATTATCAACAAATCCTTTTAATTGATTGTTTTCATTAGTTTTTCTTCCGATTCTTGAAGGGATTACAAATTTTTCATCATTAATCTTCCCTTTTACAAATCCATTACCAAAATCTAAAGCCATTACATATACGTTACTCATAATAAAACCTCCACATATTATTTACTCTTTTTAAATTAGTACAATTGATCAAATACCACAAGTTATTTATATACTTTTCTATATTTGTATATACTAGTACATATCAGTATATATTATAGTATATCTTAGTATATACCAGTATATACTGTGTGGGTAAAAAAATAACAACCAGCATTTATTTACTTGATTGCTACTTCTTATAATTAATTTTAACACATTTTGCATTACATGTCATGTCATGTTTGATATTTTCGTAGAAAATTTATGTCATTTCTATACCAATTGTTAGAACCAAAAGAAAAATAGTAACAACAATACCTAAAGCAATACCAATATACAAACATACTTTCCATGGAAGAATGAAAATTGAGATAAATTTAAGGAATATTGTACATAAAGCCACTGTCATAGGAACACACATAATGAAATATAGAAAAAATCTAAAAATAGGGTTAATATGAACAGCATTTTCGCCAGCTGTTGATAATAAAATCATAATAAAACCTCCTATTCTTAAAATATTAAATACTGTGGATTTTGCTATTAATAAATCAATTGTTTTATAAGTTTATCATCATATTAATATTTGATAATTTCTATTAATTATTATGATTCATTTCATTTATTTCTTTGCTTTCTTCATTGGTATTTTCAGATTCTTCTATAATTTCATTTCTTTCTAAATTGTGTTCTTTATTATCTTCAATATTAAGTAAATTTTCATTTATAATTTTCTTTGCGTCTGCTGATCTATTTACATTAAATTTATTGAAGAACCATCTTCCAAATTTTTCGTATTCTCTTTTCTTTTCTTCTTTAATTTTTTCTTGAAGTTTTTCTTTTTGTTCTAACATTTTTTGAATATCAGCCATAATTAAAACCTCCATATTTTTGTTAATTTAATTATAACCTTTTCATTTGACAGATTCAAGTTTTACCGTTATAATCTAGTTAAATCCCGTAAGGGCGCACTTATGCGAACGTTCCGTTCGCGTGCTAAATTCGTGAAATTAAAAATTAATTTTTAATTTATTTCGCCTTCGCTCAATATTTGGTTTTTAAGGAGTTTTAAATATGGCTATGTACCATTTTCAAAATAAGTTTGTATCAAAAGCAAATGGACAAAGTGCAACAGCAAAAGCTGCATATAATAGCGCTAGTAGGATTAAGGATTTTAAAGAAAACGAATTTAAAGATTACTCAAATAAGCAATGTGATTATAGTGAAATTTTATTGCCTAATAATGCTGATGATAAGTTTAAAGATAGAGAATATTTGTGGAATAAAGTTAATGATGTAGAGAACAGAAAAAATAGTCAAGTTGCACGTGAAATTATAATTGGTTTGCCGAATGAATTTGATCCAAATAGTAATATTGAATTAGCAAAAGAATTTGCTGAATCTTTATCAAATGAAGGTATGATAGTAGACTTAAATATTCATAAAATTAATGATGAAAATCCTCATGCACACTTATTATGTACATTACGTGGTTTAGATAAAAATAATGAATTTGAACCTAAACGAAAGGGCAATGATTATATAAGAGATTGGAACACAAAAGATAAACATAATGAGTGGCGAAAAAGGTGGGAAACAGTGCAAAATAAACACCTAGAAATGAATGGTTTTTCTGTTAGAGTTTCTGCTGATTCTTATAAAAAGCAAAATATAGATTTAGAACCCACAAAAAAAGAAGGTTGGAAAGCTAGAAAGTTTGAAGATGAAACAGGTAAAAAATCTTCAATATCCAAACATAACGAAAGTATTAAAAAAAGAAACCAACAAAAAATTAATAAAATGTTTGATGAAGTAGATGATATGAAATCTCACAAGTTAAATGCTTTTAGTTATATGGATAAATCAGATTCGACTACATTAAAAGATATGGCCAAAGATTTAAAAATTTATGTAACACCTATAAATATGTATGAAGAAAACGAAAGACTTTATGACTTAAAGCAAAAAACAGCATTAATAACTGATGATGAAGATAGATTGAATAAGATTGAGAATATAGAAGATAGACAAAAAAAGCTGGAATCTATAAATGAAGTCTTTGAAAAACAAGCTGGAATTTTCTTTGATAAAAATTATCTCGAACAAGCATTAAACTATAGTGATGATGAAAAGATCTTTATTACACGCACTATATTAAATGATAGAGATGTGTTACCAGCTAATCATGAATTAGAGGATATAGTTAAAGAAAAACGTATAAAAGAGGCTCAAATAAGCCTTAATACAGTTATAGGCAATAGAGATATAAGTATAGAATCTATTGAGAAAGAATCAAATTTCTTTGCTGATAAACTTTCAAATATTCTTGATAAAAATAATTTGTCCTTTGATGATGTGTTAGAGAATAAACATGAAGGTATAGAAGATAGTTTGAAAATTGATTATTATACTAGCAAATTAGAGGTTCTAAGAAATGCAGAAAATACATTAGAAGATTATTATGATGTACAAATAAAAGAGTTATTTACAGATGATGAAGATTATAAGGCTTTTAATGAAGTTACTGATATTAAAGAAAAACAACAGCTAATTGATTTTAAAACTTATCATGGCACAGAAAACACGCTTGAAATGTTAGAAACAGGTAACTTTATTCCTAAATACAGTGATGAAGATAGAAAGTATATAACTGAACAGGTTAAGTTATTACAAGAAAAAGAATTTAAACCTAATAAAAATCAACATGATAAATTTGTGTTTGGGGCTATTCAAAAGAAATTATTGAATGAATATGACTTTGATTACAGTGATAACAATGATTTAAAACATTTATATCAAGAATCAAATGAAGTAGGGGACGAAACAAGTAAAGATAACATTGAAGAGTTTTATGAAGGTAATGATATTCTTGTAGATAAAGAAACTTATAATAATTACAATAGAAAACAACAAGCCTATGGTTTAGTAAATGCTGGACTAGATTCAATGATATTCAATTTTAATGAGATATTTAGAGAACGTATGCCTAAGTACATAAATAATCAGTACAAAGGTAAAAATCATAGTAAACAGCGTCATGAGTTGAAAAACAAAAGAGGTATGCACTTATAGTTTGTAAATAATATAACATTGTGAAGTTGGGAGATAAGAATTTGGATTTTAAATTATTATACTATGTTATTAAAATGATCCCTATTGATACAATAGTGAGTATATTAGGCTTATTTGCTACATTTGGTGGTGCGTTAGTTGGTGCTTTTATAGCAGGGCTATTCACGTTAAAAGCAATTAATAAAGATTTAGAAGAAAGAAAACAAACTGCCGAAAAAGATAAAGAAGAAAATAGACAAAGAGAAGAGAAAAAGATCAAAACACGATTGTTATTTGAAATGGATAACTTAATTATGTTTAACCATGAAATAGCTGAAAATATATATTTAGATGATAAGTTAAAGCGAATAAAATTTCTAAAGAATTTTGTTTTATATGATAAAATGAATACTATTAATTTAACATTGTCAGAGTTAGAAAAATTTCGATATTTGTTAAAGCATAATTATTTAAGCTATGAAGATAAAGAAGAAGAAATATATAAGAAGTTTTTAGAAGTATATGATTCCGATATTTCAATTGACTTACCCTCTGACAAAATCAAGAAAGTAAAATCCTTTCTTGATAATACGAAAAATGAGGGGGAAATGTGCTGGCATGTTGATAAAAATAGTATATTACGTTTGAAAGACTTTAATAATAATTTACAGGAATTATCTCACTTAATATATGTATTAAGTACCGAGGAATTAAATGTGCTGTATGGTATTAAACAAACTATTAAAATTATGTTAGAAAATGCAGAAGAAACTGAAAGAGACTTTTTTTATATGGTTGATAAATATTATTTTCTTCACAATATACTAATAAATCAATTAAATGTTATGTGCAAAAATATATTATAAAAAAAGAAGGCTTAATTGCCTTCTTTTTATATGTCAATTTCTTCTTCTTGTTTAGTTTCAATTTCTTTGTTCTGTTCATCTTTATTAAAATCTTCATTGCTTTCAGTAAAGGATATATTTTTAATACCAGCTGAATTTTTAATTTTAAAATCTATATAAACATTTTCATTAGTATCATGTTCTAATTTAGCAGTCATATTTGATCGTTGGCCATTTTGTTGATTTTTATTCATTGAAAAGTAAGTTTCATTTGTATTATCAATATTATCTACATTTAACTCATAGCCCATTAATACACCATTACTTACAAATTGGCGTAATGTATCTTTTAAGCCGTTTTCTTCAACAGACTTATTTACAAAGTTTTCAAATGATACTATTTCATCTTGTGGGCTTAATTTATGCTTTTCTTCTAATATATTACCGTCTATATCTCGTTCATGAATATATTTTTTGTTTTTATCTTCATTATCATCATCTTGCACAAATATAGTTGTAGTATTATTAATAACATTTCGATTATAAGTTTGAGTGAAGTTGTAATCTCTATTTTGTGAATCGTCATGTTTATTAATCAATTCAATTTTAGCTTTATCTTGTGAATTATTTGTATTAAACCCTTTGTAATCAATATTCACTTTAAAATCATCATTCTCATAACTATTCTCAGAAATTTCATTAAGTCCATAATCATTAACTAAATTACCTTTGATAACAGTTATTTTATCAAATCCATTTTTTAGGTTTGTATCTATCATTGTTGAAAGGTCTTTATATATGTCTTTGTTCATTTCTGATTCTAGTTTTTTATCTATATATTGTGAGAACTCTGGTAATGAATTTATTTCTTCAATTGTAGTTTTTGCAAATGAATGTATGTTTTTTATGTGGTCTTTTAATTCCTCATCACTTATATTTTGCCCCCAGCCACTTAAATATCCTAAAGAGTAATCGCTAGTATCTAAACCATAATAATTAGCGACTACATATGCAGAACTTTCAGCCTCTATTTCTTTTAAGGACTTACTATGTTCAGATGTTTGTGTTTGACCTATATCGGCATTATGCAATTGAGAGTGTGCGTATTCATGTATTAAAGTTTTAAAGCGCATATCATATGACAAATCATCAGAAATTACAATTTCATCTGTTTTGGGAACATAGTACCCTTTAGCGCCACTGGATAATGCCTGGTCATCTAATACATGTTTTTCTTCTACGCTTGGTGTTAATTCATCATTAATGTAATCTTTGAATTCATTATATAAGTCTTTATAATCATTAGAGTTTTCAAATTCAGTTTTTATTAGGTCTTTTGCTGTTATTAAAGGTTTGCCTTTTGTGTCTGCTACATCAAATACATTATGCGCCCTATATCCAGTAATAACTGGTTTTCGTTCAGTTTTAGGATTACCATTATTATCACGCATTAAATTACCGTTGCTATCTTTTATTTCGACATTACGCTTTTGTACAATAGGCGCAATTATATTCATACTTTTTGCACCTTTTTGTACTTGTCTATCAAATTTATTCTTCCACGCTTTATAGCCAGCTACAGCTGTAGCCTCGGGATTTTGACCAGCAATCAACATAATATTATTAATTGAGTAGTTGTGAAATTTCGCTGTAGTATCTAAAAATTCCTTATAGGTTTGGTCATTGTTTTTGAAGTCATCTAGCTTATTATTCAAATCTTCTACTATTGAATCTATTTTTTTCTTTTTATAATTTTCTTTTGAATAAGCCATATATTACACCTCGCTAATAGGTTTATAAAGTTCTTTGTATAATTCTTTTTTAGCATTATATAGATAATATCCAACAACTTCATATTTTAAATTCTTATTTAATTCTTCTGAAAATAATAATTCACTTGTTTCTGATTTTGTTATATAAATTGGCAATTCACTTCCAATGATTTCAGTATATGTTTTTAACATATTGCACCTCCTACATTTCTAAATTATCTCTTTCTTGCTTTAATTCATTTTTAATAGAATTAATAATATTACTATGTGTTTCTTCTGATCCATTTATAATATCTTCAAAAGATATTGAGTTAGTTTCATTTTCTAAAGAATCATTTATGAAATTAGGTTTGAATTCAGAACTCTTTGTTCCATGTAATTCAGTATTGATATAGTTTTTAAAATGACCGACTATTTCAATATCATTTTCTCTTTCTTTATATTGTTCTTTAGTAATATTGTGTAAGGGCAGGGTAGCTTGTTTCATTCCTTCATAAAAATTTTCTCTTTCTTTGTATAAATGGTTAGATACAGGGGCAAATTCTAAATCATATTTAGCTTTATCTAAAACAGTTAAACTATTTTCAGCTAAAATAGATGATTTGTTCGTTGTATATTCATAGAAATTATTTGAAAAATTGTTTCTAGCGTCATCTAAATAAGTTTTCACTTCTTTTCTATCCTCTATAGAAAGGGGAAGTTTATCATTATAAATTTCTTGTTCATAAACTTCATATAAAACATTGTTATCTCTAAACATGTTATTTAAGGGCTCATTATAGAGATTAAAGGCTAACTGATTATTTAAAGCCTTTTTCTCAATATCGTTGTTAATGTTTAATCCTTTAATATTGATTTCAGTATCATAGAATGTTTTTAAATCTTTAACTTTATCTAAGCTATCTAAATTATTTCTATCTGAAAAATCTTCTAAATCCCTTCTATAAACAGCTAAAGCATTATAATTTGATCGTTCGTCAAATAAATTAATATTTTGTTTTAATCTATCTTTAATAATTTCATTAGGTGGTATATCTTCGATTAGATTTTTAACAAATTTACCTTCATTATCTTTATAATCTGTTAAATCAATATAAATATAAGAATCATCTTCGAGAGTTTTAAAATCATTGTATGAAAACTTATAGTTTATATTATCGTAAGTTTTATCCATGTCTTGAGTTAAGTTATCATTTAATAACCTTATATTATCGTTTTCTTCTATTGGAATTGCTGGGAAGTCATTAATATATAAATGATGTTTTTCGGGGTTATAGCTTACATTATAAGTAATATCATTTTCTGTTATGGTATGTGAATCCTCAATAACAGGTTCTCTATTTGGTTCTACATGATATGAATATCCTTTCATACTTAATACTAAATCAACAAAAGCGTTAGTATACCAATCATCTGAATATTCATCTTGTTGTGTGAAATCATCAATATCATTAATATCACTGTCAAAATAGGTAATTTCTTCTGACTTAATGGCATTTACTAGCTTTTCATAACCTTTATTTGCTGTATCTTTAGTAAAATATTCATCTAAATTAGTTAAGTTATAATCAAATTCATAATCATCTATACTCATAATATGTGGTGTTTGATATTTTTCGTTAGAATCTTCTAAATCATAAACTGGTTGAGTATACACTTCGTTATAGAAATTATTTCTATAGACTAAATTACCTACTATGTTTTTATTAGTCATATCTCTTTGTTCGTTCATTTGTTTATCACTTGCTGGTACATAATAAAATTCAGAATTTAGTTCATAATCGGTGTTGTTCAAAATTCCTCGGGGTGTAAACCTCATTATTAAATCACTCCTTTTTGTTTAATAAAAACCTAATGTAAATATAACCTCCATATAGTAATTATACCATTTATGACGTGTCATTTCATGTCGTGTCATAATAAATAAAAAGAAAAAAAGGCCTTTTTACAGGCCTTATAAATCTAAATCAATATCTTTATTCTTTTCGTTCTCTATATCATAATTCAAAAAGTCTTTTACATGCTTTTCTGGTTCTTTTTTGATAGTTAGCGCAGACAAAGTAAAATGTTTGTTATTTTTCTCAACTTCTAAGTAAGGATTATCAATATCATTAAAATTAATTTTAGCTGGGTAGTCTGTTAGGCTTTTAAACTCATACAGAGTTTCATAATCATCTAGCAAATCTAACTTTTCATTAGGCAGAGAAGATTGTAATTTATTATATCTATTTGATCTTCCATTAGATATTAATTCATTAATAGCATTTTTAGTTTGTTGATTATCAATACTATCTTGAATATTCAATTCTTTGTGGAAGTATTGCATAGTTGAATATTTAACTAATGGTATCTTACTTAAACTAGCTTTTGCTTTTATGTAATCTTTAGACATAATATCGTATTTTTGTTCAATATCTGGTGCTTGTTGCTTTAAAAAATTATTAACATTTTGTGGTATTTTGGCTTTTGATCTGTTATTAAGGTATTCATTATTACTAATTACTATAGACTTTGTTAAATCAATAGCTGAATTGGGTTTATCGGGCTGTTCGCCTCCTAAATCAACTTTATATTTATTAGGTATTTTTTGTGCATTTGTTCTAAAAGGTATACAAACTCTATTATTATTTCGTTTGAAAGAATAATAATATGGTCTTGAACCATTTTTATTGCTTGATATTTCGTTTCCTCGTAATTTATTAAATAGGTTTTGATTTAAACGAACAACTTCCATTGTTATTCACTCCATAAATTTAATAAAAAAGAGGCGTAATATACGCCTCCTTAAAACAATATAATTTGTTTGATCTCTATAGTTGTTTCTTTCCGTGCAGTATTAATTTTTATATCTGCGCCACAACGCCGATTCTAGTTCGTGTAGTATTAATTTTTATATCTGCGCCACAACGCCGATTCTAGTTCGTGCAGTATTAATTTTTATATCTGCGCCACAACGCCGATTCTTTTCTTACTTATATTATAACAATACCTGTCATGTTGTGCAATGTTTTAAAATGATAATTTAGATAGGCTTGAAAGCTTGCTAACAAACTCCTCATACTTAATAGCTGTCTCATCTATTGTTGTTAATCTTCTATTCAATGGTTCATGTAAGTAAGATTTATTTAATAAAAAACCAAGCAAAGTAAGATTTCTTCTTAATCTAGGAGATTCAGCAACATCAAAAGCATAAACAAGTTGCTCTTTTAAATTTGTATAACTATTATTTTCTATAAAATTAATGAAACGATTAATTATTGCAATCACACAATCACACAATTGTATTGTCCTATGTTCGTGAGATTTATACCAATGTATATTTGAATTAGAGAAGGATTTAATTTTTTCTTTAATGTGCATTTCTTCATCAAAACTATGTTTACTATGTATTAGTATTTTAGAATTAATTGTATATAAAGCAGAGAAATCTTTAATATAGATATGAGATTCTTCTCCACTAAAAAGATTATCTTTAATCACAGTATTAGTAAATAAATCAATTAACACCTTTGTATATTCATTCTGATTACTTTGTTTTGATAGGTATTGTGCAAACTCTGTATAGAAGTCATTAAGCTCTTTCTGTTCTACTAAATTAGGGAAATTATATTTTTTAAATAATTTTTCCAACCATGGTATATCGTTTTTTACTTTCAAATATAGTTCTTGCTTTAATAATTGAGGGTTATATATACGTTTAATAGAATTATTTTTGCTATTATCATAAGAATTATCTACTATATCAACAATAGTAAGCCATAACAAATTTAAATAATTAAAATGTAAATTATATCCTTTAATTTTAATATATTCCAATATCAATTCTATGTTTTTAGTATCAATAGACTCCAAAAAATCATCAGATTTCTTAAAAATATATTTGGATTTTAGTTCTGGAATGTTACTATTTATTTTTAATTTGTTCCATAATTCATTATGGTTATCATTTATTATTTCTTTTTCACTAACTAAACCACCTAATGAAAATTTTTGAAAGGGATTAACATTAAAGGAATCGTTTTTCAACCTAAACATTCTTGAATTATTTGTTTCATCATAATAATAAAATTCACGTCTATCCATATTTTTATATTCATAGTATTCTTTAATTAAATCTCTCAATTTACTATCCACAATATTTTTCCTCCTTTAACTTTTGTATTCTCTTAATATTCTATAGACAGTATCTCTGCTAACATTTACCTTTTCAGCAATTTCTTGCCCTGTATAATCTTTGGTATCGTATAAATGTTTAATGTAATCTTTTTTTTCTTGTGGCATTGCTTTTCTGCCCCCCATGTTACCTCTTGCTCTAGCTGATTCTAAACCTTTTTTAGTTCTTTCGCTTAATAAGTTAGCCTCTAATTCAGCAAAAGCACTCATCATTGTAAAAAACATCTTTCCCATTGGGTCTTTAGTATTGATATTCATATCAATAATTTGTAATTCAATATTATTATTCTCTAGCCATTGGGCTAAATCTATTAGTTGCTTAGTTGTCCTGCCTAATCTATCTAGCTTGTAAATAACTAAAGTGTCGCCTTCACGTAAATAATCTAAACATTTATCTAGTTCAGTTCTATTTACTTTACGCCCACTAACTTTTTCGCTAAATATTTTCTCACAACCAAAATTACTTAAAGCGTCTATTTGTAAATCTAAACTTTGATCTCTGGTAGATACACGAGCATAACCAATATTGGCCATAATTGTAATTATCCTTTCTAAAATAGCATTGTATAGTGTTTTTAATGTATGATTACCTATAAAATTAATTCTCAACGCAAATGAGAGCTAATCTGTTTGTATTATTTGCCATGTTATTTATTAATTATCTTACATAGAATATAATACAAGATTTTAATACAGTAGTCAACCCATTATAGCGCTATTAAGAATAGTAATACATAGTGTACTAAATACAATCGTTTATAATACTATTATTTCACTCTTTATTTTTGCGAACATATGTTCTATAATTAGTTGAGGTGTTTACTGATATGAAAATAATAAATCCTAATATGCCCGAACCGTACAAATATGAAACTGATTATAGAAACATACCGAGGGAATACTTAAATCCACGTATTCCAAAAGGTAGAGGAATAATTAAGTGGAACGCATTTAAGACGATACCCCAGCAATATGAAATATTGGAACAACACATAGAAGATCAAAATAAAATAAATATGCCTCTATTGTCTGATGACCAACTACAAGAAATTAATGAAAAAGTAAGTAGCAAGATTAGTAAAAACA
The DNA here is from genome assembly GCF_017891975.1 of Staphylococcus sp. GDY8P131P. Classification (NCBI taxonomy): domain Bacteria; kingdom Bacillati; phylum Bacillota; class Bacilli; order Caryophanales; family Staphylococcaceae; genus Staphylococcus; species Staphylococcus sp. GDY8P131P. The sequence goes on along the minus strand of NZ_JAESKF010000011.1, from coordinate 1,251 downwards.
TATTAACTGATTTAGATTACTGGCAAGACGGATATATATATTCGATTCAATGTTACATTAACAAAATAGATGAATTAAATGGATTTATGATTATCACTAATTCTAATTCAAACAATAAACTAAGAATATCTTTAAGTAGTATTGTTAGCGTACAGTAAAAAACACCAATGAATTTAATTTCATTGGTGTTTAAATTATTTTAATTATCCTGCGAATCTTCTACTAGAAATTCATTTGATACATTATCATAATCTAAGGTATATTTCGTCTGAACTACATTATTATTGTTGGTTTTACTTAACTCAATATATACTTTATTTTTATCACGTTTAACGCTATTTATCTTAACATCTTTAAATTTAACTTTTGATTTAGACTTAACCTGTTTTTTAAGTTGTTTTTCTAATTGAGAGTTATTTTTAACGTAGTCAGATATATATTTATAATCTTTCTTTTTATATGCTTTGTTTAACTCTTTCGTATATTCTTTAATATAGCTTTTAGATTTTTCTTTAACCTTTTTACTTTTATTCTCATACTCTGTTATTTGAGATTTCTTAAAGCTCAATTTTAAATTTTGAGATGTATTATCATAATTACGTCTTATATTTATTCTGTTAGTTTTAAACTCTTTACCCTCTAATTTTCCAATCGCATATACACTTAATTCTGTTGGATTGTAATACTTTCCATATGTCTTTTTGGAATTATAATCAACATCTTTATCATCAATTATAATTTTGTAACTATTTTTTTCTAATAAATTATCATGGTTTAGCTTAACCTTAAACCAGCTTTGGTTAAAATCTTCATCTGCATATATCTTATTATTGTTTCCTCTATTGCCTAAATCTATATCTATTTTTCCTGTCAAAGTCCCGTTATGAATTGAATCTTCAATTGTTTTATCTGTTTCAATACTATATTTACCAATAAAGAACTTACCTAATTCTGTTGTTTGATTGCTTTCTGCTATTACCTCTTTATCAGCGTTTCCCTGCTTATATTTGTAAAATCCAGTGTTATTAAATTCTTTCACATAAACGCTGGTAAGTTTAGGTTTGAATTCTAATTTATCTATAAAAAAGAAATTCTTCCCGTTTTTCTTAATAGTTATTAGGTTATTTCCGTATTGATCTGTTATAGAGCCATACTCGGTATTATGGTCTTTATTTTTATCAATATTACTTTTAATTTTTTGCATTTGTTCATTGTATTGTTCTTGATTTTCGATAAAGTCCGTATAATTGT